>JABSSV010000011.1 GCA_013213875.1 Lysobacterales bacterium | reverse complement strand
CTCACGGCTTGCTTAGGGTCATTACTGGCGGTGTCGATCTGCCAAGGGCGCGCGCTTTCGGTTGCGATCGCTATTGTAAGCCTTTCCCGGCCCGGAGGGCAGTCCCCAAGCGCTCACAGACGGCTACTCGAGGCTCAGCTTCAGGGCTGCGGCAATGGCCCAGGGTGCCAGCGTCAGGGCCAGTATGAACCCGGCACCCAGCAGTCCCAGCTGGCCCTCATAGGGCAAGCCGTCAACAGCAGCGCCGACGGCGCTGCTGGCGAGAATTAAAATGGGGACATAAAGCGGAAAGACCAAGAGTGACAGCAGTTGTCCTCCACGCCTTACGCTGACGGTCAGGGCGCTGGCAATGGCACCCAGTAGGGCCAGGGTCGGCGTTCCCAGCAGCAGGCTGACGATCAGCACCGGTATGCCGGTTGTACTGAGATTCATCCACAGCGCCAGTAGCGGTGCCAGCAGCACGATGGGCAAGCCGGTGACCAGCCAATGGGCGCCGACTTTGGCCAGCGCTATCTTCACCAGGGGCTGGCCACTGAGCACGAGTTGTTCCAGGCTGCCGTCCTCGAAATCGCTGCGGAAGAGGTTCTCCAGCGTCAACACGGTGGCGAGCAGCGCGGCGATCCAGATTACGCCAACGGCGATCTGTGCCAACAGCTGTGGCCCGGGTCCCACGCCGAGCGGAAACAGACTGATCACCACCAGCAGAAAGACCAGTGGCTGGATCAGTTCCGCGCGTCGCCTGAAGGCCAGCAGCAGGTCACGCCGCAGCAGTGGCATCAGTACGCGGCCGCTCATGGCGCGTATTCCGGTGCTTGCAGGGCCAGTTCCTGATAGTCGAGGCTGGCGGGTCGCAGCGCACCATGCGTACTGAGCACGCATGCGCCGCCCCGCGCTAACTGCTCGCGAATCAGTCCATCAACCTGATGAATACCATCCGCATCCAGATTGGCATAGGGCTCATCCAAGAGCCAGAGTGGTTGTGGGTGCAGCAAGAGACGCGCCAGAGCGCAGCGTTTGCGCTGGCCGGCTGACAGGGTGCGTGCGGCTTGCTGTTCCAGGCCGCGCAGGCCCAGACGCTCAATGGCAGCGCCGACGGTCCCTGGCTCCGTGCCGGCCAGGGCGCTGTAGAAGCGCAGGTTTTCAGCCACCGTGAGATCATCCTTCACACCCAGTTGATGACCCAGATACGAAACTTTTACACGTCGCGTAAGCGTGCCCCTGCTGGGTCTCAACAGGCCGGCGAACAGCCGGATCAAGGTGGTTTTACCGCGACCGTTAGCACCGCTTAGCAGCCAGAGTTCGCCGCCAGCAACATCCAGATTCACGGGTGCGAAGACGGGTTCGAACAGTCGTTCCAGAGTGAGATCGCGGGCTTGAAGCATGACAACATGTGCAGCGAAGAGCGGCTAATGCTAAGGTTTAGCCTCTGCGAAGTCTACGGAACACGGCACGGAGGCCTAACCGAAATCCGCTAGCGCCAATACGCTTTCAGCCTGAGCCGCGGCTTGCCGGCCAGCCAAAGCGCCCGGTGATCTTTCGCTTTGTAACTACCAGCCCCTGGGTAATTGGGAAGATATTTTTGCATGACAGATTTTGATTACGACCTGTTTGTGATCGGTGCCGGGTCCGGTGGTGTGCGGGCGGCACGAATCGCGTCAGGTCACGGCGCCCGCGTGGCGGTTTGTGAGGAGAGCCGGGTCGGCGGAACGTGCGTTATACGCGGCTGCGTGCCGAAAAAGTTACTCTCCTATGCCGCTCATTTTTCTGAAGATTTTGAGGATGCAGAGGGCTACGGCTGGGCTCTGGGATCCAAAACGTTCAGCTGGCCCAAACTGATTCAGGCCAAGCACCAGGAAATTGCTCGCCTGGAAGGCATCTACCAACGCTTACTGGCCAATGCGGGGGTGGATCTTTTCGAAGGTCGCGGCGTGCTGCTGGATGCGCATCGCGTGCGCATCGGGGATCAGGAAGTGAGCGCAGAAAAGATCCTGATCGCTACCGGTGGACGGCCCTGGGCGCCGGACTTTCCCGGCGTGGAGCACACAATCAGCTCCGACGAAGCGTTTGAGTTGGAAGACCTGCCACCCCGGGTGGTGGTTTATGGCGGCGGCTATATCGCCTGCGAATTTGCGGGCATTTTTAATGGACTCGGTAGCCAAGTTTGCCAAGTCTATCGTGGTGATGAGGTACTGCGCGGGTTTGATCATGATGTGCGCCGGGTGGTCACTCGGGAGATGACGGAGAAGGGTATCGATTTCCGTTTTTCGGCAACGATCGCTGCGGTTGAGAAGCAGGCTGACGGGCTGCTGGTGACGCTGGCCAGCGGGGAGACCATGCAGGTCGACTGCGTTATGTTGGCCACTGGTCGCGAGCCCTATTCCAAAGGTCTGGGGCTGGAGGCTGCGGGCGTGCAGGTGGCTGACGACGGTTCCATCCCGGTTGACGGGTTCGCGCGCACCAATGTGCCGCATATCTTTGCGGTCGGCGATATTACGAACCGCATCCAGCTGACGCCGGTTGCGCTGCAGGAAGGGCACGCCTTTGCCGACACGCAGTTCGGCGGTCTGTCGCGTGAAACAGATCATTTTTGTGTACCCTCGGCGGTATTTTCCAATCCGCAGGTGGGTACCGTGGGCGTCTCTGAGGAGGAGGCGGCCCAGCATTACGGGCCGGTTGATATCTATCGGTCTGAATTTCGACCCATGAAACACACGCTCAGTGGGCGGCAAGAAAAAGCCCTGATGAAACTGATTGTGGAACGCACCGGCCAGCGTGTGGTCGGGTTACACGTGGTTGGGCCCGACGCGCCTGAGATTGTTCAGGGATTCGCAGTCGCGATAAAATGGGGCTTACGGAAGGACCAGTTCGACGCGACCATTGGGGTACACCCGACCGCCGCTGAAGAATTGGTGACACTGAGACAAACCGTCTCGAACTAAGGACGAATACGACTATGCTCCCTAGCAAAACATCCATCAAATCGCTTATCGCTCTTGTCTGTGGCGCCCTACTGGCTTTGCCGCTCGGTGCCATGGCCCGTGAGCTTCCTCAAAAACAGGGTCTCCGGGCCCACGACGGCGAAGCCCGTTACGTGGTGGTGTTGGATATTCCCACCGTCATGGACCGTTTGCGTGATCTGGAAGGCCCGAGCCTGAACATGCGCGACAACAAGGGCATTGCTTTGCAGGAAGCGGCGTTGCAGGAGACGGAGCTGGACCTGTTTATCGGCGAGATGCAGGCACTGCTGGGGCGCGGCACGGAAGAGGTTTTCCGCTACAACCACGCGCTGAGTGGTTTGGCCTTGGATTTGAGCTATGCGGAGGCGCAGAAGGTCGCCAGCATGGAGCTGGTGTCCAGCATCCGTCAGGACGAGACCTTCAAGCTCAACACCTACGCCGGCCCACGCTGGATTGGTGCAGACCGGGTCTGGACCGGCCAGGGGGCAGTGGACGACAACCGCGGCGAGGGCGTGATCATCGGTGTGATTGACTCGGGCGTGAACTGGGGCCATCCGAGCTTCCGCGATCCCGGTGAGACGGGCAGTGGCTACGATCATGTGAACCCCTATGGCGAGCAACTCGGCTTGTGTTCGCAGGCCAATGTGGACTGCAACGACAAGCTGGTCGGTATCTATGATTTCGTTACCGACAACCCCAATACGGATGTGGTTGAGGAGTTTAACGACGGCGCTGACAACGGCACCCACGGCGCGCACACCGCTTCTACATCAGGTGGCGGCACCTGGAACGTGTCGCTGAGTGGGCAGCTGGTCGAGCTCACGGGCGTAGCGCCGCACGCAACGATTATTTCCTACCGGGTCTGCTACGCGGGCGATCCGGATGACCCGCAGGACGACGCCTGCCAGGGTAGCGCGATCATTCGTGCGATTGACCAGGCCATTGCCGATGGTGTCGACGTGATCAACTATTCCATCGGTGGACCCGGTAACGACCCGTGGTCCGATCAATCGGCGGACGGCTTTCTGGAAGCCTTCGCGGCGGGCATCTTCGTCGCCACATCGGCCGGTAACTCAGGCCCGGGCCCGGAAACCATCGGCCGTCCGGCCAACGCGCCGTGGATCACGTCTGTGGGTAGTTCCACCCACGGCACCATTTTTGGCGGGCTGGTCAATACCCTGAGCGGTGGCGACACGCCGGTGCCGGGTGCGCTGCTGGGTCAGACGCTCACGGAACAGAGCCTGAGCGCCCGTCGTATCGTGCACGCGCGGGACTTCGGAAACGCCCTGTGCGGCACCGGTGAGGCTGAGTTGCAGTCTACCTGTGACGCCAATACGGGTGCGTCCAACCCCTTTGAGCCAGGCACCTTTAACGGCGAGATCGTGGTCTGCGACCGGGGCAACTACGGGCGCATCGAGAAAGGCAAGAACGTACTGCTGGCCGGTGCCGGTGGTTTCGTGCTCGCGAATACAGAGGCCCAGGGCGATGCGACCAACGCAGATCAGCACTGTCTGCCCGCCGTGCATTTGGGTGCTGACGACGGCGACCTCTTACGCGACTGGCTGGCTAGTGGTGATGAGCACACAGCGGTACTGAACGGCCGGCAACTGCGCGACGATCTGCGCGCGGGAGACCGGGTGAGTGGTTTCTCAAGCCGCGGACCGACGCCGGGGACGGCTGCTGATGTGCTGAAGCCCAACCTTATGGCGCCGGGCGATCTGATCTTTGCCGCGGACAGCGAAGGCAACGGTGCAATTGGCCTTGGTGGCACCTCCATGGCGTCGCCTCACGTGGCGGGGGCAGGTGCCTTGCTGAAAGCAGCACGGCCCTCCATGACCCCTTCGCAGATTTCTTCCGTTCTGCAGCTGACAGCGTCTGATAGCAACGCGAAGGACGAAAATGGTGGCGTATCCACACCGCACGACACGGGCGCTGGTCGACCGGTGCTGCAGGACGCCATTCGTGCCGCGCTCTATCTGGAAGAGGATCGCGACGCCTACATCCTTGCCAACCCGGCGAGAGGTGGCGACCCGACCACGCTGAATCTACCCAGTCTGAGCGATGCGAGCTGCGTACAGAGCTGCCGCTTTACGCGTGAGATTGGTAGTTTTGTTGACGGCCGGACCTTCACCATCAGCACCAGTGGCTTCCCTGACGGCGTGGTGGTGACTGCGAACCCGACCAGCTGGGTGTCTTCCAGCACCAGTCCGCAAACGATTGAGTTCGAAATCAATCACGAAGGCACGGGTCTTTCCAATGCATGGATTTACGGCAAGGTGCATATGGACGCGAACAATACACCGCAGTCAACCATGCCGGTGGCAGTTTTCGCCGATGCGGGCAGGCTGCCCGCGGTGTTCTTCCTGGAAACGGACCAGTCTGCTGGTGCAACGGACATCACTATTGAGGAGCTGGCCGCGCTCAATCAGGCCACTTACATTTCTGGTGGTCTGGTAGCGCCCACGGTTGACCGGGTAGAACTGCGTCAGGACTCCACGCCCAATGACCCCTTCGATGATCTGGATGAGGTGTTCACGCGGTTCTACGAGGTGCCCGAGGGCGGGCTGTGGCTGCAGACCGATTCCCCCGAGTCCGTGGCGGAAGATCTGGATATCTATGTGGGTTACGACTTCAATGGTGACGGGCTGCCCTCGCTGGATGAAGCCATCTGCGCGTCACTGACCTCAGGCGATGTGGAAAGCTGCGATATTTTTGAGCCTGAGGCAGGTAACTGGTGGATTCTGTTCCAGTCCTTCAGCGACGGCGTTGACGGGAGCCCAGCGCAGGAGGTGGTGCTGAATTCTGCCCTGGTGGTCGAAAGTGCTGACAGTAGTTTGAGCGCCACGGGGCCAGGCATTACGGAAACGCTGGTGGACTTTGACCTGCGTCTGGCCTGGGACAACCTGGATGCCTTGGAAGGCGAAACCTTCCTGGGGGCGGTAGGCGTTGGTGCCAGCGCTGCTGACCCGACGGGTCTGGGTGTGGTGCCGGTGCGAGTGAGCCGTGAAAATATCGGCGAGCCGGAAACCACCGCGCTGTTCGACGGTGGCGAAACGCGCTTTGCGCTGGCGGCCGGCGACACGCACGATCTCCTCTTTATCGACGTACCGCCTGCAACCAGTTCCCTGGAGGTGACTGTAACCGGCGGCACGGAGGAGCAGACCGCCGCGCTGGACTTGGCGCTCTTTCGGGTTGACTTTGATGCCGCCTTTGATCTCGCACCGGAGGTGCCGCCGGCGCCGACGGAGTCGAGTCCAGTGGCGTTCACCAACGGCGGCGGAACGATCACCATTCAAGGCGGTGGTGGTGCTCCGGCCGGTCGTTGGTATGCGGCGGTCCTGAACAACAGTAGCAGCAGCGCTGCCGTGACGGTCAGCGCGAAGCTGGGTGCCGGTGCCACGGCTGTCGATGTACTCGGTGGCCTCTGGGAGCCAACCTCGCGCCCGGGTATCAACCAGGGCTTCGAATACACGCCGGCTGGCCCCAATCGGGCCCTGCTCTGGTACACCTACGAGGAAGACGGTAGCCCGGTCTGGTACCTGGCATCCGGTGCGGCTTCGGAAGGTAACAGCTGGAATGCCCGCTTGCTGCGCTTTACCAATGACGGTGCCACGCAGCAGGCCACTGAGGTCGGTGATGTCGCCATCACCATGCTGGATGAGAACGACGCCATCTTTACCTGGAACCTGTTTGGTCGCTCCGGCTCGGACCGAAGCATCAATCTGTCGCGTGGCTGTCCGGAGCTGAATGGCGATGTGCGCAGCCTGACCGGTCTGTGGTATCGCGGCAGCGATGGCCTCGGTGGTGCCAGCGTGCTGGCCGATCAATCGGCTCAGGGCCAGGTGCACTACCTGTACGATGATCGCGGTGAGCCGCGCTGGCTGCTGGCCAGTGGTCCATGGCCGGCCAGCGAGCTGACCATGCTGCAGTTCTCCGGCTTTTGTGCCAACTGCACCGGCCCGCAACCGACAGCTGAGGAAGTGGGTGTGCTCGGTATCGACTTTGCTGACATCTCCAGCGGCGAGTGGAATCTCGACTACGAGTTCCTGACGCCGGCCCGCGGTGGTGCCACTCGCACCGATAACATCGTGCGCCTGTCGAACGCACTGGCCTGCTCTAACAGCAACTAGCGTCAAAAAGCACTGCGCCCCGCAAGGCGGGGCGCAGTCGCATCGGCATCGAGGCTTGGTCGAACTCAGTCCGGCGGGGCGGGCAGCGGTTCCAGGCGCTCGGCAATGAGTCGTTCCGCAAGGGTAAAATCCACTTCTTCTAGGCTGCCGGCGCCCGCCAGCAGCAGATCCAGAATCTCGCTCTGAATCTCGCCCCGGCGGTAGGCATCGGCGTAGGGTCCCCGGTGGAACATGACCAGCGAATAGCGCGGCACAAAGCGTTCGCCGTGACGTCGCTCCAGCTCGTGTTCGAGCTTCTTGCGGAGTAGAAACACCGGGTCACGAACCGCAGCGCGCATGATCGCGTAGTTTTCCAGCGCCATATCCGCAATAGCGTTGGCCTGTTCCTTACGCTCTGCCTGGAAGGTCTGGAATATTCTTTCCCAGCTCTGGGACCGGTCTTCCAGCAAACGCGCCAGCGCCAGGCAATCCTCAAAAGCGGCGTTCATGCCTTGGCCGTGAAAAGGTACGATCGCATGGGCCGCGTCGCCCAAGAGCAGAGCCTGCTGACCGTGATACCAGCGGTGACAGCGCACCGTGCCCAGAATCCCGACCGGATGCTCGCGAAAGTCCTGCTGCAGGTGCGGCAGCTTGTCCATGGCGTCACGGAAGTGGAGCCAGAAAAAGTCCTGCTGGTGTGTCCAGTCCTGTAAGCGTTCAAAAGAGCTGTCGCCGTGGCGGGCCAAAAATAGCGTGCCGGTAAAGCTACGGTCGCTGTTGGGCAGGGCAATCATCATGAAGCCGCCACGCGGCCAGATATGCAGCGCCTCCGGGTCCAGCGCAAACTGACCCCCNTCGCTCGCGGGTATGGTCAGCTCAAGGTAGCCGTGATCAAGCAGCTCCTCACGGACACCTAACGGTGCGGCCGCGTCCATGGCCCGGCGCACGGCCGAGCCGGCACCATCAGCCGCCAGCAGCACCTCGAAGGGCAGGGTGGGCTGGGTGCTGAAATGTAAGGTCTGCTGCGCCCAGTCGATGCGCTCGATCTTATGCTCGAAGCGCAGTTCGACCTGTCCCGTAGCCTCAGCCGCGTTCAGCAGCAGGAGATTCAAATCAGCCCGGTGCGTGGACCAGATCACCTCATCTTCGCTGGCGCCGTAGCTTTGGGCCGTCAACTCACCCCATTCGGAGTGCATCATGCGGCCCCGCATGGGTAGCGTGAACTGGTCTACCGCTGCCAGGACACCGGCTTGCCGCAGCGCATGACGGCCGCGCTCCGCCAGGGCCAGATTGATGGAACGTCCGCTCTGGGGACCCGCCAGGCGAGGATCTGGATTGCGCTCGATAAGCTGCACCGAGTAGCCCCGCTGGGCCAGTAGTAAGGCCAGCAGGGAACCGGCCAGACCGGCACCGGCAATGGTGATCCTACTGGTGTCTGCCGGGGTCACCGCCGATCGCGCCAGACTTTAATTTCGTTTACCAGGTCAAGACAATCCTGGTAGCGGTTGTAGAGCGGCACCGGTGCCACACGAATAATATCCGGCTCGCGCCAGTCGCCGATATAACCCTCGGCGATCAGATGCTCGAACAGGGCACGACCCTGTTCCGCCCCGGCGCGCAGCGTGAAGGACAACTGGCAGCCGCGCTGCTCCGGGTCGCTGGGCGTCAGAATGCTGACCCAATCGCCCAGTTCTTCGGTCAACAGCGATTCCAGATAAGCGGTCATGGCCAGAGATTTTTCCCGCAGCCGATCAAAGCCGGCCTCGCGGAAAAGGTCCAGTGATACACGCAGGGGTGCCATGGACAGAATGGGGGAGTTGGACTGCAGCCAGGCATCGGCGCCCGGTGCGGGCACAAACTCCGGTGCCATGAGAAAACGGCTGTCCGGATGCGCTCCCCACCAGCCGTGGAGCCGCGGCAGATCCTCCCGGCCGTGGTGGCGTTCGTGGACGAAGGCGCCGGCGACGGAGCCGGCGCCGCTGTTCATGTATTTGTAGCTGCACCAGGCCGCGAAATCTGCCCCGCTGGCGTGCAGATCGACGGGGACGTTGCCGACCGCATGGGCCAGGTCAAAGCCCACCATGGCGCCGGCTGCCTGTGCTGCCTGTGCCACCCGGGCCAGGTCATAGCGCTGGCCCGTGGCGTACTGCACGCCGGGCCATAGAACCAGTGCGACCCGGTCGCCTTCCGCTGCCAGATAGGCTTCCAACTCGGCTTCTCCCACCAGGCGCTCGTCACTGTCCGCGCCGAGTTCGATCAGACATTCATCCGGGTTCAGGCCGTGATAGCGCAGCTGGGACTCCACCGCGTAGCGGTCCGAGGGGAACGGCTGCCGTTCAATGACGATGCGGTTGCGCGCGCCCGCGGGCTGAAAAAAGCTCACCATCAAGAGGTGTAAATTGACCGTCAGAGCGTTCATGGCCACCACTTCGGCCGGTTTCGCGCCCACCAGGTCGGCCAGGGGTTCACGCAGACTCTCGTGGTAGCTCATCCAGGGTCGCCGGCCGGTAAAGTGACCTGCCACGCCCAGCGTTTGCCAGTGGGAGAGTTCCTCTTCTATGAAGGCACTCAAGCGCCGCGGCTGCAGGCCCAGAGAGTTCCCACAAAAATAACGTTGCTCACCCTGATCCGCATGCGGCGGAATCCAGAATTCATCGCGAAAATGGGCAAGGGGATCTTGTGCATCCAGCTCCCGCGCCCGCGCCTGTCCTGTTGCCTGACTCGTCATTGGTCCAACACCTCCACCGGATAGAGTATCGGACGGCTGGGTGTGGCGTCACCCAGTAGCGGTGAAAGCCCCAGTTCCAGCCAGTAGAGGCCGTCCTCAACCGCATCCGGTACAAAGATCATTTCCGTGGCACTGCGACGGCTGCAGTCCAGACCCGCCGGCGCAGCATGCTCGGCCATGCACCACCAGAGCCGATGAACGCGCAGCCTTCCCGCATCATGTGCCGGATCCAGCGAAGGTGCATCGACCAACAGGTGTTTCAAGGGCAGGCTGGCCAGCCAGGCCATGGCCTCGTCGCTGAACACGGGATAGGGCGGCGCGTGCTCATAGGCCATGCTTTGCCGTGCCGGATCATTGGGCAGCGTGCGCACCACAATGGCCTCCAGCGGCAAGTCCGTGCGTAACGCCGCTTCCAGATCCTCCCGCGTGAACTGTGGATAGTCCTGCTCGCCGCCGGCTTTGGGTGTGACGCTGATCAACTGTGCCAGGGCCGGTTCCGGGAACACGGTCTCCTGCACGCGCAGTCGCTCGTGGGTCAAATGCCCGCGACATTCCGTATGTGTGCCGTGGCAATGAGGCACCAGTTCGACCACCTCGGCATTACAGGTACCACCCAGCCGGACGTCGCCGACGTAACTGCCGGAGCGGAGCGGTCGCGCGCTGGCCGGCTCATCGGTAAAGAAGGCCGGCTGGGGACCATGCGGGTCCAGCGGTATGGCAATGGCCTGGCCAGCGGTGAAGTCAACGCGGACCCGTATGGGGTCCAGAATCAGCTCTGCTTTCAATTCGGTCATTCCTCGGGGTTGCGCGCGGAGTATACCGAAGGCTGGCCTGCGGTCTGTGTGAAAGCTGACCGCTGCGTGACGTGGCGAGAGCGTGTAGGCTGCGTGCCATGCGTAAAGACCTGTTTCATTTCGACCTGCCGCCGGAGCTGATTGCACAGCAGCCACTGGCAGACCGCCGCGCCAGCCGCTTGCTGTGTCTGGATCGACTAAGCGGTGCGGTAACGCACCGGCAGTTCGCTGATCTTACGACGCTGCTTCAGCCCGGGGACCTGCTGGTATTTAACAACACGCGAGTGATTCCAGCCCGCCTTTATGGCCGCAAGGCCACTGGCGGGCGCGTGGAAATCATGCTGGAACGGCTGCTACCGGAGCAGTGCTGTCTCGCTCAGCTGAAGGTTAGCAAGCGGCCGGCTGCAGGCGCGCACATCTTGCTTGATGGCGGCGGTACCCTGGAAGTGCTGGGTCGCGAGGGAGCTTTTTACCAACTGCGACTGCTGGACGGTGACCTGCCAGCGGTGCTGGAGGCGCAGGGACATATGCCGCTGCCGCCCTACATCGAGCGCGCCGACACGGCCGCTGACCGGGACCGCTATCAGACCGTTTATGCGGCCGAGCCCGGTGCCGTGGCTGCACCGACTGCGGGCCTCCATTTTGACCAGCCGTTGCTGGCTGCACTGGCCGCGCGTGGCGTCGAGTCGGCCTATGTCACCTTGCATGTGGGCGCCGGCACCTTTCAGCCCGTGCGCAGCGATGAGATTGAGGACCACGTCATGCATGCGGAGTTTCTGCAGGTAGATTCATCGGTCGTTGCCGCCGTGGCGCGAACCAAGGCCCGGGGCGGGCGTGTTATTGCGGTCGGTACCACCAGCGTCCGTAGCCTGGAAACGGCGGCGGCGGCTGGTACGCTGCAACCCTATCGCGGTGACAGCGATATCTTCATCTATCCGCCCTATGAGTTTCAGGTCATTGACGGGCTGATCACCAACTTTCACCTGCCCGAATCCACGCTGCTGATGCTGGTATCGGCCCTGGCCGGCCGCAGCGCGATCATGGATGCCTACGCCGCGGCCATTGCGGAGCGCTACCGCTTTTTCAGCTACGGCGACGCCATGCTCATCGCCAGTCCTGTCGCTGCCTGATTTCGCTGGTTGTGCTGCCGTGACAGTGGCAAAATAGCGGCCCCGCGGGCCAGAACCGCTGAGTTGGAAAACCCATGTCAGATTTGTTGCAACAGGTCAAAGCGCGCCAGTGGTTCTATAACTATGAACTACCGGACGGCTCCAGCACCGAGACCTATCATGGCGATCAGCTGAGCGCGATTCATGAGACGCGCTGGCAGCTCTTGCAGCGCACGCTGGAGCAGGCTTTTCCACAGGGGCTGGCGGCACTGGATGCGATTGATCTCGCGGCCCATCAGGGCTGGTTTTCCATGCAGTTGGCGGCGGCCGGCCTGTCCCGGGTGACGGGCGTCGATCAACGTGCCAGTCATGTGGAAGACAGCCGCCTCATGGCCGAGCTGCTGGGTCATAAGCAGCTACGTTTTCTGCACAGCGATATTTTTGATCTGGATACGGATGCGCTGGGTCAGTTCGATCTGGTGCTCATGCTGGGCCTGCTCTACCACCTGGAAAACCCGGTGGGCGCCTTGCGCCTGGCGCGCGCGCTGTGCAAGCAGCTGTGTGTGCTGGAGACGCAGATCGTGCCCGGCATGAGTGGCATGGTGGACTTTGGTTCCTATCGTTTTGTGCGTCCCCTCAAGGGCAGTTTTGGCATTATCGACGAGATTGATGAAACGCATGCGCCGGAGGCGGGTGCCACGGGCATCTGCCTGGTCCCCAGCCTGGAAGCGCTGACCTGGCTGTTGCACAAAGTGGGCTTCCAGCGCGTGGAGGTGCTGCCGCCGCCCGTCGATGCCTATGAGCAGTTGCTCTATGGCAAGCGCGTGATGGTCGCGGCCTGGGTCTGAGGGCTCCTGCGTGCAGTTTAAGCTTAAGGCGCAGGACGGGGGCGCCCGTCGCGGAACCCTGACCTTCGACCGGGGCACGGTGGAGACACCGGCCTTTATGCCCGTGGGCACCTACGGCACGGTTAAGGCCATGACACCGCAGGATCTGCGCACGGTGGGCGCGGAAATCATTCTGGGTAACACCTTCCATCTCATGCTGCGTCCGGGTACGGAGGTGATCAAGGCGCACGATTCCCTGCACGGCTTTATGAACTGGGACGGTCCGATTTTGACCGACTCCGGCGGTTTTCAGGTCTGGAGCCTGGCCGAGCGGCGCAAGATTACGGAAGCAGGCGTGACCTTTGCCTCGCCGGTGGATGGGGCAAAGATTTTCATGGGGCCGGAAGAATCCATGCAGGTGCAGCGTGCGCTGGGTTCCGACATCGTGATGTGTTTTGACGAATGCACCCCCTATCCAGCGACCCACAGCCAGGCGGCAGACTCCATGCGCCTGTCCATGCGCTGGGCGCGGCGCTCGAAAGACGCGCACGGCGATAACCCCTCGGCCCTGTTTGGGATTGTGCAGGGCGGTATCTACGCTGATCTGCGCGCTGAATCGGCGGCTGCGCTGAGTGATATTGGCTTCCCGGGCTATGCTATTGGTGGCTTGTCCGTGGGCGAGCCGGAACAGGAGCGCAATGAGGTGCTGGACTTTACGGTGCCGCATCTGCCCGCAGATCGTCCGCGCTATCTCATGGGCGTGGGGCGGCCCCAGGACCTGATCGAAGCGGTGCGCCGGGGCGTGGATATGTTCGATTGCGTCATGCCTACCCGCAATGCGCGCAACGGCTTCTATTTCACCCGCTACGGAACGCTGAAAATTCGCAACGCGCGCTTTCGCGAGGACACACGCCCGGTGGATCCGGACTGTGCCTGTCCCTGTTGCAGTGGCTATTCCCGGGCCTATCTGAAACATCTGCACCGCTGTAATGAAATTCTCGGTGCGCACCTAGCCACGCTGCACAACCTCTGGTTTTATCAGGAGTTGATGCGGGCCATGCGCGAGGCCATTGAGGGCGGGCGCTTTGAGGCCTGGGCAGCGGCCACGCTGGCAGATCTGGAGCGCGGGGTGGACTAGGCGCACGCGTCCTTCATGGCAGCAGGCAAACGGTAGAAATTTTGGTTGGACGCTTTGAATTTAAGCTGTCCGGCCCCATACAACGATCATAGAACAGGCCGCCGCGCCAACGCGATGGCCACAACAGACAGAGGGTTACCATGGATTTTCTGATAGCAAGCGCACACGCACAAACCGCCGCCGGCCAGCCCGGAGGGTTCACCCAGTTCCTCCCGCTGATTCTTATGTTTGCGGTGGTTTACTTCTTCCTGATTCGGCCCCAGACCAAGCGCGCGAAAGAGCATAAGGCGCTGATTGCCGGTCTGTCCAAGGGGGATGAGATTGTCACGAATGGTGGCCTGCTGGGGAAAATTACCGACCTCAACGACTCTTTTGTGACACTGGAACTGGCTGACGGCGTGCAGATCAAACTGCAGCGTCATGCGGTCGCCAGTGTGATGCCCAAGGGCACGATCAAGTCGGCCTGAGGCCGACCTCAACCCGGCATCGAGGGAGCCCACCATGAATCAGTATCCCGCCTGGAAGTACATTCTTATTCTGACCGTACTCTTGCTGGGCGCGCTCTTCGCGCTGCCCAACCTGTACGGCGAAGACCCGGCCATTCAGGTTACGTCTACCCGCGGCTTTGAGCTGTCGCAGGCGCTGGAATCGGACATCGACAACGCGCTGGCCGCTGAGCAGATCGGCTACAAAAGCCGGGAGCAGGGCGAAGATCGACTGCTTTACCGCTTTGAGAACGGCGATGATCAGCTGCGCGCTTCCGAGTTGATGCAGGAAGCGCTCGGTGACAACTATGTGGTGGCGCTCAACCTCGCCCACGCCACGCCTGACTGGCTACGCAGTTTTGGTGGCAAGCCCCTGACCCTCGGCCTGGATTTGCAGGGCGGCGTGCATTTCCTTATGCAACTGGATATGGAAACGGCCCGGGCCCAGGCTCTGGACCGCTACGTACAGGATATTCGTGCAGCCCTGCGCGAGGCCGGGGTGCGCTATGTCAGCGTGCGCCAGGAAGGCGACGGGGTGCGCGTGCTGCTGCGCACGGCTGAGAACCGCAACGAGGCGGTACGTATTATTGAGGCGGATCAGAGCCTGCAGGGACTGGAGCTGACCGAGTTGGCGGCCGGCGAGACCTTTGGCCTGCAGGGTACGATTCTCGAGGCGCAGCTGCAGGAACTGCAGCAGACGGCGCTGAAACAGAACATCACCACGCTGCGCAACCGCGTCAACGAACTGGGTGTGGCCGAACCGGTCATTCAGCAGCAGGGTGCAGACCGGGTGGTGGTACAGCTGCCCGGCGTGCAGGACATGGCCGAGGCCAAGAAGATACTGGGGGCTACGGCCACGCTGGAATACCGGGCCGTGGACGAGGCCAATGACCCCTTCTCTGCGGCCCAGAGCGGGCGCGTACCCTCTGATTCGCGCCTCTATACGGACAAGCTGGGCAATCCCCTTCTGCTCAAGAAGCGTCTGATCGTTACCTGTGATCAGTTGATCGGTGCTTCCGCCGGCTTTGACCAGCGCAGCGGCACGCCGCAGGTATCGGTCACGCTGGATGGTGTGGGTGCCTCCCGCATGCTGGACTTTACCCGGGAGAACGTGGGCAACCGCATGGCGGTGGTTTACATCGAGCAGAAGGCCAGCGGCCAGCGCATTGAAGATGTGATTTCCGTCGCCGTGGTCCGTGAACCTCTCGGCAAGCGTTTCCAGACCACCGGGTTGGACTCCATCAAGGAAGCGTCCCAGCTGTCGCTATTGCTGCGCGCCGGGGCCCTGGCGGCCCCCATGGAAATTGCCTTCCAGCGCACGGTCGGCCCGAGCCTGGGGGCCGATAATATCGAGCGCGGCTTCCAGTCCGTGTTGATCGGATTTGTGCTGGTGCTGATTTTCATGGCCATTTACTACCGGGTCTTCGGTCTGGTGGCCAACCTGGCCCTGGCGGCCAACCTGGTGCTGCTGATCGCGCTGCTGTCCGCGCTCGGCGCAACGCTGACCATGCCGGGTATTGCCGGTATCGTGCTCACGGTGGGTATGGCGGTGGACGCGAACGTGCTGATCTTCGAACGTATCCGCGAGGAGATCGATAACGGCAATACGCCGCAGGCGAGTATTCGCGCTGGCTATGAGAAGGCCTTCTCGACCATCGCCGATGCCAACGTCACCACGCTAATCGCCGCCTTTGTGCTGTTCCTGTTTGGTACGGGCCCGGTGAAGGGCTTTGCGGTGACCCTGTCGCTGGGCATTGTGACCTCCATGTTCACGGCCATTATGGGCACGCGGTCCGTGATTAATCTAATTTACGGCGGGCGCAAGCGTGTCGAAAAACTCTCCATCTGAGGTGCGGTCATGAGACTGGTAAAGGCAAAAACCAATATCGACTTTATGGGCAAGCGCAAGCTGGCCCTGGGACTGTCCTCGCTGCTGCTGGCACTGGCGCTGATTTCCCTGCCCACGCTGGGGCTGAATTTCGGCCTCGATTTCACGGGTGGAACGGAGGTTGAGGTGCGCTTCGATCAGCCGCCGCAGGTGGCTGAGGTGCGCGAGAGCCTGGGTGCAGCGGGCTTTGAGGATGCGACGGTCCAGAACTTCGGATCATCTGTTGACCTGCTGGTGCGTATTCCACCCCGGGATGGGGAAGCGGAAAACAGCGCTGCCGAGCAGGCCACCCAGGTGATCAACGCCCTCAATGCGGACTACAACAATGGCGTGGAAATGCGCAGCTCGGGCTTTGTGGGCCCGCAGGTGGGAGAAGAGCTCACGGAGCAGGGCATTCTGGCCGTGATCTACGCACTGATCGGTATTTTTATCTACGTCATGTTCCGCTTTCAGTGGCGCTTCTCCGTGGGCGCCGTGGTCGCTATCGTGCACGACATCCTGGTCAGCCTCGGCATCCTGTCCCTGCTGCAGGTGGATTTTGACCTGACCGTGGTCGCGGCCCTGCTGGCGGTGGTGGGTTACTCGCTGAATGACACGATCGTTCTGTTTGATCGCATTCGCGAGAATTTCCCACGCATGAACAAGAGCACGCCGGTTGAGGTGGTGAACCGGTCCGTGAACGAAACCCTGGCGCGTACGCTGATGACCTCTCTGACCACGCTGCTGGTGCTGGCGGCGCTGTTCTTCCTGGGCGGTGAGATTATTCACGCTTTCGCCCTGACCCTGATTGTCGGCGTGGTAGTCGGTACCTACTCGTCCATCTATGTGGCCAGCACGGCGCTGCTGATGCTCGGCGTCAGCAAGCTGGACTTGCTGCAGGTGGAAAAGGAAGGCGCCGAAATGGACGCCATGCCCTAAAGCGGACGGCGGCAGAGGCTGCCATCCGCAGACCGCGGCCGGCTTTGTGCCGGCCCGGTCAGACCACTCCCCCGGTCGACGACTGTCGACGTCGGCTTCTTGACCTTTCCTGCGCGCGCGCATGGTATGGTGCCGCGCAAGCAGGCAGCAGCAGAGCATGAGCGACACACAGCATAAAAAACCTGATCGGGAATGGGCCCAGGCGGTCTGGAAAGTGGTCAGTGAAATCCCCGCCGGCCACGTTTTGACCTATGGCGAGGTGGCGCGCTTATCGGGCGCGCCCCGCTATGCCCGCCGTGTCGCCCAGGCTTTGCGCTGGGCACCGCGAGACCTGGAGCTGCCCTGGCATCGGGTTATTAATGCTCAGGGCAAGCTGTCCATGCCGGCTGAATCACCGGCCTATGCGCGCCAGAAAGCCCTGCTGGAAGCGGAGGGCGTATGCTTTGAGAAAGAAAAAATCGACCTGCAGCGCTATGGCTACCAGGGCGCGCTGGACAAGCTGTTCTGGGGCGAATTTGCCTAAACCAGCCCGGCCTCAGAGGAGACCGAGCGCACGCGCATGATGACGCAGGTGGTCATCGATAAAACTGGCCACGAAGAAATAGCTGTGGTCATAGCCCTCGCGCAGATGAATCTCCAGCGGATGGTGCGTGCAGATGCACGCCTGTTCCAGACTGCCAGGCTTGAGTTGATCCCCGAGAAACTCATCCTCCGCACCCTGATCAATCAGGATCGGCAACTGCGTCGTGACCTGCGTCACCAGCTGTGTGGCATCCCAGGCCGCCCAGTCATTGCGGTCCTCGCCCAGGTAGTGACTGAACGCCTTGATGCCCCACTGACATTCACTGGGATGGCAAATTGGTGCAAAGGCGGACACGGACTGATAGCGCTCCGGATCGCGCAGGGCGCAGAGCAGGGCCCCGTGACCGCCCATGGAATGGCCGCTGACGGCGCGCTGGTCGCTGACGGGAAGCTGTGCCTCGACCAGATCCGGTAGTTCCCGCGTCACGTAGTCGTACATCTGATAATGCTCGCGCCAGGGCGCCTCGGTAGCATTAACATAGAAGCCGGCGCCGGAACCGAAATCCCAGTGCTCGTGCTCGCCGGGCAGATCGGTTCCACGGGGACTCGTATCCGGGCAGATGATGGCCAGCCCCAGCTCCGCGGCCAGTTTCTGGGCGCCGGCTTTCTGCATGAAGTTTTCATCGGTGCAGGTCAGCCCGGAAAGCCACCACAGCGCCGGCACGGCCTGTTCTTCAGCCTGCGGTGGCAGAAAGATACCGAAGGTCATCTCGCAGTTGAGACACTCGCTGTGGTGGCGATAGCGCCGCACCCAGCCCTCGCTGGAGCGGTTCTCCGCGACCAACTCTAAAGCGCTGTCGCTGCGCATCAGAATACGATGACCGAACGAATGCTTTTGCCTTCGTGCATGAGATCAAAAGCGTGGTTGATGTCGTCCAGGCCCATGGTATGCGTCACCATGTCATCAATCTTGATGGTGCCGTCCATGTACTGGTCAACATAGCCCGGGAGTTCCGTGCGGCCTTTCACGCCGCCGAAGGCTGTGCCGCGCCAGACGCGGCCGGTAACCAGTTGGAAGGGGCGGGTCGCAATTTCCTGGCCCGCACCGGCGACGCCGATAATGGTGCTCTCGCCCCAGCCCTTGTGGCAGCATTCCAGCGCTGCGCGCATGACTTCCGTATTGCCGATGCACTCAAAGGAGTAATCCACGCCGCCGTCCGTGTAGTCGACGATCACATCCTGAATCGGTGCATCGTGGTCCGCCGGGTTAATAAAATCCGTTGCGCCCAGGGCCTCGGCCATGACGTACTTCTCCGGATTCAGATCCACGCCAATAATGCGCTCGGCTCCAGCCATAACAGCGCCCTGAATTACGCTCAGGCCAATGCCACCTAGCCCGAATACGGCCACGGAAGAGCCCGGCTCGACCTTGGCCGTGTTCAGCACCGCGCCGATGCCGGTGGTCACGCCGCAGCCGAGCAGACACACCTTGTCCAGCGGGGCCTTGGGATTGATTTTGGCCAGGGAAATCTCCGGTAACACCGTGTACTCGGAAAAGGTGGATGTGCCCATGTAATGGTGAATGGTGCGTCCGCCCATGGAAAACCGTGAGGTACCGTCCGGCATCATGCCCTGACCCTGAGTAACGCGAATTTTCTGACACAGGTTGGTTTTACCGCTGGTGCAGAAGGAGCAGGCGCCGCATTCAGGCGTGTACAGGGGAATCACGTGGTCACCCACCGCCAGGCCGGTAACGCCGGGGCCGACTTCTTCGACCACACCACCGCCCTCATGGCCGAGAATGGCGGGAAAAAGACCCTCCGGATCGTCACCCGATAGGGTGTAGGCATCCGTATGGCAGACCCCGGTAGCGACGATGCGCACCAGCACCTCACCGGCCTTGGGTGCCGCAATATCGACTTCTTCAATTTCCAGTGGCTTGCCCGCTTCCCAGGCAACGGCAGCGCGTGATTTCATGAGATTCTCCTTGTTCGTATGGGTGCGGCAGTGACGCCGGCTTGGCTTCATTATAGGTGGCTTTTGGTCTCTTGCGGGTCGCGTCGATGGGTGTCCCGATCCGCTGCCAAGGTGCCTGTGTTTGGCACCTATGGTGCGCGGCAAACCATCACCGGCGCCTCCCCGCGTGAGGGGGCGTAGGTAGGACCTCGCATGGATTCCTGGAGCTGGCTTTAGCGCCGCTCGCTAAGGACTTGCTGGTCCGTCTCCAGACCAAGATGCTCCTTGCCGTGCAGGTTTAGATCCACCACAGTTTTGAGCAGTACGAGAACAAGCAGCAGGCCCATGGGGTCGCCCAGCATCTGGGTCAGAAGGCCACCCACAATAATGGTGATGTGCAGCACGATAATGCGGCTGTAGGGCTGCGCCATGAGTTCAGTCAGCGTCGTGTGGCGGTTTTCTCCGCGGCCCAGATAATTGGTGAAGAAAGAGAACAAGTGGCTGCCCGCGAGCAGTGCCAGCGTCATGCCCATGGTGCCGCTCAAGAGCACCGGCAACGCAGTCCACAGGGTATCGCCGTGGGACTCGCTGGGTTTGAAGAGGGCGAAAATGAAAATGCCATGGCCCGCGCAGAAACCGCCGTAGTGCAGGCTGAAAAACGGAATCATAAAGAGTTTGGACCGCCAACTTGACGTGCTGTTGCCGCTGGCCGGTTGAACCGTAGCCATCTTGAGCACGTTGACGACGCCAATGACCAGATTCTCGGCCCAGTAGAGAAAAACAATGTCGAAGATGCTCCAGTCGAACAGGAGCACTGCGGGAATCAGCGCCAGGTTGGCTGCTAGCAAGACCCAGCCGGAGGGCCGGCTCAAGCCGGCACGCAGGCCGTCGAAGGTGCTGCCGCTCACGGGTTCAGGGCGCGGGTGATAACCCGCGCCCCCAGACGAGAGCGGCAGTTAGACCGCTGCCTAGGCAGCGCTCTCTACCGTATGCATGTGCACATCCTGCTGGGGATAGGGGATGCTAACGCCAGCTTCTTCTAGGGCCAGCTTGGCCTGTTGAAGCACGTCGGAATAGACCCCCCAGTAGTCAGCGCTGGCCACCCAGGGACGTACCGCAAAATCCACGCTGCTATCGCCCAGGTTGGAAACGAAGACCGCCGGTGCCGGATCGTCCAGTACCTTGGGATGGTCCGCGAGAATCTTTTTGAGCACGTCCGAGGCCACCTTGAGATCGTCGTCGTAACCGACGCCGATGACCAGATCCACCCGCCGCGTGTCCTTGGCGGAGAAGTTGGTGATGCTGCCGCCCCAAACGGCTGAGTTGGGCACCTGAATGACTTTATTGTCTGGCGTGGTCAGCACCGTGCTCACCAGGTAGACCTCTTCTACCGTACCGGATTGGCCACCCGCTTCTACGAAATCCCCTTTGGTGAAGGGCCGGAACAGCACCAGCATGACGCCGGCGGCAAAGTTCGCCAGGGAATCCTTCAGGGCCAGGCCAATGGCCAGTGATGCGGCGCCAACCACAGCCACCAGGGAGGTCGCAGGAATACCCAGCGTATCCAGCGCCGCGACCACGGCCGCGATGGTGACGACCGCATTGGCGATGGTACCGATAAAGTCCACCAGCACCTCATCGACTTTGCGCTTCCGCAGCAGTTTCTCGACCATGCGCTGAACGGCCTTGGCCAGCCAGCGACCGACCACGTAGATCAACAGAACCAGCAGCAGGCGCAGACCGATACTGATCGCCAGTTCGGTCAGATCCGCCTCGGCGAAATAACTTTGTAGTGCTTCCATCTATGTACCCCTGAAAAGAAAAATGATCGGGCGACGCTTAGGAAATGTCGCTGTCGCCTTCGAGAATTTCCTCAAAGCGATCGGCCAGCGGCGCTATCTGTCCGATCACGTAATCAAGTTCGTCGCCGTTGAGCGTGCGATAAGGCATGTTCTCGCAGAATTTAATGTAGGCGGTGCCGTCCAGGTCTCCCACAGCCAGATAACCCACACGCTGGATATGATTGATGCGCAGGCACTTCTCCGCATCGAAATCCTCCAGAGGGACCACGGGCGTTTCCACCCGCAGGAAGCGGCGCCCATCGCCACCTTCCAGTTCGGCCAGAAACAGGCTCTGCTTGCGGCCCTTATCGCCGACGGGTAGTTCAAAGCCGATGAGAAAGGGCTCATCGATCTGCAGCTCATGCTGTTCCAGCATGTAGTCGCGTACTTCTGCGAATGTTTCCACGCCTGGCTCCTACTTCGATTGCAGACGGACCGCGCCGTCCAGCCTGATGGTTTCACCGTTAAAGTAGCTATTCTCCACCATATGCGCGGCGAGTTCAGCAAATTCCTCCGGTTTACCGAGCCGTGACGGGAACGGTATGGAGGCGTTCAGTGCCTCCTGAACCTGCTCCGGCATACCATCCACCATCGGCGTCCAGAAAATGCCCGGCGCCACGCTGTTGACACGCACGCCAAAGCGGGCGAATTCGCGCGCCAGCGGCAGGGTCATGCCGATGATGCCGGCTTTCGATGCCGAGTAGGCGGCCTGGCCAATCTGGCCCTCATAGGCAGCGACCGATGCGGTGTTGATGATCACCCCGCGTTCCCCATCCTGGCCCGCTTCGTTCTGCTCCATGGCCGCTGCGGCCGCTTTGCAAACATTGAAGCTGCCCACCAGGTTGATCTGGATGACCCGGGAGAAATAATCCAGTGCCATGGGCGCTTCCCGGCCCAGTACGCGGCCGGCGCCGATAATGCCGGCACAGTTAATAGCCACATTGATACCGCCCATGCCGGCCAGCGACTGCTGCACCGCCTCCTGCACCTCGCTCTCGCTGGTGACATCGGTACGAATGTAGCGCACGGCCTCGCCCAGTTCCGCTTCTGCGGCGGCGCCCGCCTCGTCGTTGATGTCCAGCAGGGCAGCCCGGGCGCCAGCGGCCACAAAATGACGTGCTACGGCCAGTCCAAGGCCCGAGACGCCGCCGGTAATAACGGCCTTTACAGTGTTCAGTTGCATGCAATAGCTCCTAGGAAATCCAATCCGGTTTGCGTTTTTCCAGGAAGGCATGCATGCCTTCCTGGCCTTCGTCAGAGACGCGCAGCGCAGCGATCAGGCGCGCCGTTTCGCGGTCCTGCTCAGCTTGCGTCTGGGCGCTGTGGCCGGTGATACGAAACACCAGCTGCTTGGCCGCGCTGACCGCCTGGGGTCCGCCCTTGGCCAGCGATGCCACCAGCCGCTGGACCGCTTCGTCCAGGCGTTCCGGCGCCGTGACTTCATGCACCAGACCCAAGGCCTGTGCGCGCTGCGCATGAAAGCGCTCGCCGCTGAGAAAGTAGCGACGAGCCTGCGTCTCGCCCAGCCGCCGCATTACGTAGGGCGAAATGACGGCTGGCACCAGGCCAAGCCGCGTTTCCGTCAGCCCGAAACGGGCATGGTCTGCGGCAATGACCACGTCGCAGCAGGCGGCCAGGCCCACACCGCCACCCAGCGCGGCGCCATTGACCCGAGCAATGGTCGGCAGGGGAAGATAGTTGAGCGTGCGCAAGAGGGCCGCCAGACGCAGCGCATCAGCTTCATTCTCAGCCTCGCTGGCGCTGGCCATGCGTTGCATCCAGTTCAGATCTGCGCCGGCGGAAAAGCTTGCACCGGCACCGGTCAGTACCAGCACCCGGGCCGTGGCGTCCTGAGCCAGCTGCTCCAGCGTTTCGGTCAGCTCGGCGATCAGCGTGTCGTCAAAGGCATTGTGACGCCGGGGGCGGTTCAGGGTGATGGTACGCAGGCCAGAGGGCTGCGAGGTCAGGGTCAGCGTATTCATGAGGCGAAGCTCCAGCCGCTACATGCGGAAGATGCCGTGCCGGCCGCGCTCAATCGGCGCGTTGGCGGCGATGGCCAGGCCCCGCGCCAACACTTTACGCGTGTCCGCCGGGTCGATGATTCCGTCGTCCCAGAGTCGAGCCGTGGCATAGTAGGGATGACCCTGCTTGTCATAATCGGCGCGGATGGGGGCCTTGAAGGCGGTTTCCTGCGCTTCGGTCCATTCCTTGCCGGCCCGTTCCATGCCTTCCCGGCGTACCGTAGCCAGCACCGAGGCAGCCTGTTCGCCGCCCATGACCGAGATGCGCGCATTGGGCCACATCCACAGGAAACGCGGCCCGTAGGCGCGTCCGCTCATGGCATAGTTGCCCGCCCCGAAGGAGCCGCCGATCACCACGGTGAAGCGGGGTACGTGGCTGGTGGCTACCGCAGTGACCATTTTGGCGCCGTCTTTGGCGATACCGGCCTGCTCATAGGCTTTGCCCACCATGAAACCGGTGATGTTCTGCAGAAATACCAGCGGGATATTGCGCTTGTTGCACAGCTGGATGAAGTGCGTGGCCTTGAGCGCTGACTCGGAGAACAGGATGCCGTTATTGGCGACCAGGCCGACCGGATAACCATCGATATGGGCAAAACCGCAAATCATGGTCTTGCCATAGCGGGCCTTGAATTCATGGAACTCACTGCCATCGACGATGCGCGCGATCACTTCCTTAATGGGTAGCTGAAAGCGGCTGTCCTGGGGCACCACGCCATACAGCTCATCGGTCGGCAGTACCGGTTCCCGCGGGGTCTGAAGGTCAAAATCCTGAGGCGCGCGGCGGTTCAGGTTGGCCAGCGCCTCGCGCGCCAGACGCAGGGCGTGGGCATCGTCTTCCGCGTAGTGATCTGTCACGCCGGATTTGGCGCAGTGCACGTCGGCGCCGCCCAGGGTCTCCGCATCGACGATTTCGCCGGTGGCAGCGCGCACCAGGGGCGGCCCGCCGAGAAAAATGGTGCCCTGGTGGCGCACGATAATCGATTCATCACACATGGCCGGCACATAGGCACCACCAGCCGTGCAGGAACCCATGACCACGGCGATTTGTGGGATGTTGGCCGCTGACAAGCGCGCCTGATTATAAAAAATGCGCCCGAAATGATCGCGATCCGGAAAGACCTCATCCTGCAGCGGCAGAAAAGCGCCACCCGAGTCCACCAGATAGACGCAGGGCAGGTGGTTCTCGGCCGCGACTTCCTGGGCCCGCAGGTGTTTCTTCACGGTCATGGGAAAGTAGGTGCCGCCTTTGACCGTGGCATCATTGGCGACCACCATCACGTCCCGGCCGTGGACCTTCCCGATGCCAGCGATAAGGCCGGCGCTCGGGGCTTTGCCGTCATAGAGTCCATGCGCAGCCAGGGCCGAGATTTCGAGAAACTCACTGCCTTTGTCCAGCAGCGTGGTGACCCGATCGCGCGGCAGCATTTTGCCGCGCTTGAGGTGCTTCATGCGAATCTCGTCACCACCACCGAGACGTACCTGACGCAGCTGCTTGTGCAGATCGTCTACCAGGCCCTGCATGGCCTCTGCATTGTTGCGAAAGTCTTCGCTATCGGGCTCTAGTCGACTTTCAATGACGGCCATGGCTGTTCCCCCGGGACCGAATCAGGGCAGGGTGATCGCGATGGCCGTGGCCTCGCCACCGCCATTGCACAGCGCCGCCACGCCTTTTTTCAGGCCGCGTTGCTGCAGCGCGTTGATCAGCGTCACCAGAATGCGCGCGCCGCTGGCACCAATCGGGTGGCCCAGTGCGCAGGCACCGCCATTGACGTTGATTTTGTCATGGGCAATCCCATGCTCGTGCATGGCAGCCATGGTAACGGCGGCAAAGGCCTCGTTGACCTCGAACAGATCAACCTCGTCCTTGTCCCAGCCGGCTTTTTCCAGCACCTTACTGATGGCGCCCACCGGTGCGGTGGTAAACCATTCTGGTTCCTGTGAGTGCATGGCATGGGCTTCGATGGTTGCCAGGGGTGTCACGCCCAACTGCGCAGCCTTGTCGGCGCTCATAATGACCGTGGCGGCTGCCCCGTCCGAGATCTTGGACGAGGTGGCAGCGGTAACCGTACCGTCTTTGGCGAAGGCCGGGCGCAGGGCCGGGATCTTGTCCAGGCGGCAATTGGGCGGCTCTTCATCGCGCGTGACCACGGTTTCGCCGCGCCGCGTCTTGACCGTGACCGGTGTGATCTCGGCGTCGAATTCCGTGTCCATGGCGGCCAGGGCGCGCTCGATGGAGCTGACGCCAAAAGCATCCATGGCTTCGCGGGTGAATTCGTACTTGTCCGCGCAGCGCTGGCCATAAACGCCCATCATGAGCCCGTCATCCGGATCCTGCAGACCGTCTGTGAACATATGATCCAGCACCTGACCATGGCCCATGCGGTAGCCACCGCGTGCCTTCGGGAGCAGATAGGGCGCGCGGGTCATGGATTCCATACCACCCGCAACCACCACCTCGTGGGTACCGGCTTTGATGCTGTCATGGCCCTGCATGATGGCAATGAGCCCGGAGCTGCAGGCCTTATTGACCGTCACAGCGCCTGCAGACAGCGGGATACCGGCTTTGCGCGATGCCAACCGTGCCGGGGCCTGGCCGATACCGGCCGGCAGGACACAGCCCAGAACCACATCATCCACCGCTGCCGCCTCAACACCAGACTGTTCCAGTGCGCCGGCAATGGCCGCTGCGGCCAGCTCGTCTGCGGGCACCTCGGCAAACTGGCCCTGAAAAGAACCGATGGGGGTGCGCTTGGCGCCCGCGATGATGACCTTGCTCATGTAAATCTCTCCCATGGAGTGTTGTTTGGGCCTTAATCTGGTGATCTGGCCCGACAATTAAAAGGGTTGGGCGGTGAAAGCGCTGTTTACCGCGCCTTCCTAGTCCTTACCCGCGACCAGTTCCCGCCCGATCAGCATGCGTCGTATTTCATTCGTTCCGGCGCCGATTTCATACAGCTTGGCATCACGCAGAATGCGCCCGGCCGGATACTCATTGATATAGCCGTTGCCGCCCAGTGACTGGATGGCTTCCAGCCCGACCTGCACGGCATTCCGCGATGCGTGCAGCAGGCAGGCGGCCGCGTCCACGCGGGATTTACGACCGGCGTCGAAGTCTTCCGCTACCCGGTAGGCAAAGGCGCGCGATGAGGCCAGCGCGGCATGCATGTCGGCCAGCTTGGCCTGCATGATGCCGAAGTCACCGATGGCTCGGCCGAACTGTTTGCGTTCCCGCAGATAGGGCAGGGTCAGATCCATAGCTGCCTGCATCAGACCAATGGGGCCGCCGGACAGCACCAGGCGCTCCGTATCCAGGCCGCTCATGAGCACCTGTACGCCCTCATTCACTTCACCCAGCACCCGGTCAGCAGGGATTTCGCAGTCCTCGAACACCAGTTCACAGGTGTTGGAGCCGCGCATACCCAGTTTGTCCAGCTTCTGCGCCTTCTTGAAGCCGGGCAGGTCATCGGTGATCAGAAAGGCCGTCATGCAGCGGGATCCCGCTTCCGGTCCGGCGGTGCGCATATACACGATGGCAACGCCGGCTTCCGGGCCGTTGGTGATCCACATCTTGCTGCCGTTGGCAATCCACCGGTCGCCGTGCTGCTCGGCGCGGCAGGCCATGGAACCGACCACATCAGAACCGGCGCCCGGTTCGGACATGGCCAGTGCGCCCACCACTTCGCCGGACATAAGCCCCGGCAGAAACTGTTCACACTGGGCCGGCGTTCCGTTGCGCGCCAGATTGTCCACGCACAGATTTGAGTGGGCCCCGTAGGAGAGTCCTACTGAGCCGGAGGCACGACTGATTTCTTCCAGCGCGATCACATGGGCGAGATAGCTCATGCCGGAGCCACCCAGTGACTCGTCAACGGTCAGTGCAAGCAGTCCCAGTTCACCCAGCTTGGGCCAAAGATCAGCCGGAAAGACGTTGGCTTCATCGATGGCCGCAGCGCGCGGTGCGATCTCCGCCTCGGCGAAGCGTCGCACCGTGTCCTGCAGCAGTTCCAGTTCCTCGTTCATAGCTCCCCCCGCAGCTCTAGGCTGCGTTGCGTTCGCGACCCGGGAATCGGTGTGGCTTACCCATATGCGGCATCTTGATTTTGCCGAGGATGTTGATGCGCTCCTCAGCCATGCGATCAGAGGCCTGGTAGGTGGGAATGCCATCGCGATCGGCAATTTCAAAAATGCGCTTCAGGTTGTAGTAGATCGCGCGCGTCATGCGGTAAGCACGCTGCTCGTTGTAACCCTCAAACTCGATGGACACGTTCATGAGTCCACCCGCATTAACCGCATAATCCGGTGCGTAGAGAATGCCGCGTGCTTGCAACTCGTCGCCCGCTTCGTCATTGGCCAGCTGGTTGTTGGCAGCGCCCGCCACCGCTTTGAAGCGGAAGCGCGGGATGGTCTGTTCGTTGACCACCGCGCCCAGCGCGCAGGGGCTGAACACATCGGCATCCACATCGTAGATATCGTCCAGGCCGACCGCTTCGGCGCCCATTTCAACTGCCTCGGCCACCGACTCCTCGTTGATGTCGGTGACAAAGACCTTGGCGCCTTCCTCGCGCAGCATGCGAATCAGGTGATGGCCCACATGGCCCGCGCCCTGCACTGCGAAAGAATGCTTGCCCACCTCATCGTCACCAAAACGCGCCTTTAGCGTGGCTCGAATGCCCTGCAACGTGCCAAAGGCCGTGAAAGGTGATGGGTCTCCCGAGCCGCCGTGAACCTGATGCACGCCGACCACGTTGTTGGTCTCCTGGAAGATGTATTCCATGTCGTTCACATCAATTCCCACGTCTTCCGCGGTGATATAGCGCCCGTGCAGCGTGTCAATGAACTTGCCCAGGGCACGGAACAGCGCCTCGGATTTGTCCTTGCGCGGATCGCCAATGATGACGGATTTGCCCCCACCCAGGTTCAGTCCGGATACGGCCGCCTTGTAGGTCATCCCCTTGGACAGGCGCAATACATCGTCCAGCGCTTCCTGTTCTGACTCGTAGGGCCACATGCGCAGACCGCCCAGAGCGGGGCCCAGCGTGGTGTTGTGGATGGCGATAATGGCCTTGAGGCCCACGTCGGTGTTGTTACAAAACACGATCTGCTCGTGACCTGAGGCCTCGATCGTCTCGAAGAGTTCCATGCAGTTCTCCTTTCTGCACCGCGCCTGTGGGGACGACGGTCGCGCACAGGATGTGCCATCAGAGAGTCGTCGCCCCGCTGTAACTGCACGGTACGAATTGCGTTGATTCGGGCCCGCTACAGGCCCGCTGAAATTAGCCGGCAAATTGTATCAAAAGAAACTAATTCGGGTTGCGCGCGGACTTTCTGCGCACGGTCGGAGTGAATCCGGTGAAAAAAAGCGTTGACATCCCTGCGGGGGTGCGCGATAACAACGTCATGTTCTCAGACGCACATCACACGCAAACCTGGTCCGCCGCGAGCGAAAGCGCCGCGTCGTCCCTGCGTGATGTGTGCAGCGCGCTCCTAGTACTTGTACTCGTAGTACTAATTATTCCGACAACGGACGGGGTAGGCGCGCACAGTTAGAAACAGGCAGCCAAAACAGCAAAACCCCGCAACCGAAAGGAAGCGGGGTTTTTTTTTGGCTGGGACTGCAAGCACCACATCGACTTTTAATAACTGGCAAGACAGCAGAGGAAAATATAATGAAGCTCCACACGGTAAACGATGTAAAACGCGACGCGCTGGAAGGGATGACCATCGCCGTCATGGGCTATGGCAGTCAGGGTCGGGCGCATGCCAACAACCTGCGTGATTCCGGTTACGAAGTGCTGATTGGGGCGCGCCCGGACGGACCCACCGCGCAGAAAGCGGCTGCCGCAGGCTTTGAAGTTGCCGACTTTGCGGAGGCAGCGGCCCGCGCGCAGGTGATTTGCATGATGGTGCCGGACATGGCCCAGCCCGCGGTCTATGAACAGATCAAAGGCCACCTTAATGCGGGTGACACCTTGCTGTTCGCCCACGGTTTCAACATTCACTACGGCGCCATTGAGCCTGCCACGGACATTGACGTGATCATGGTGGCACCAAAGTCACCGGGCGACCTGGTGCGACGTCAGTTTGAAGAAGGGCGGGGCGTTCCCTGTCTGCGCGCGGTCTATCAGGATGCCAGCGGCGAGGCGGCCGAGCGCGCACTGAGCTACGCGCACGGACTGGGCGGTACCCATGCCGGCGTGCTCGATACGACCTTTGCGGAAGAGACTGAGACCGATCTGTTTGGTGAGCAGGCGGTGCTGTGCGGTGGCACGGCGCAGCTGGTCATCCATGGTTATGAAACGCTGGTGGAGGCCGGCTATCAGCCGGAAGCTGCCTATTTTGAGTGCCTGCATGAGCTGAAGCTGATTGTTGATCTGCTTTACGAGGGCGGCCTGGACAAGATGTATGAGTTCATTTCCGACACGGCTTCCTACGGCGATCTGGTGTCGGGCCCGCGGATTCTCGATGACTCGGTTAAAGCCCGGATGAAAGACGTGCTGACGGATATTCAGGACGGCACCTTCGCGCGTCAGTGGATGAACGAATACGCTGCGGGCTCGGGCGGTTATCAGGCCATGTTGCAAGCGCGTCGTGAACATGACATCGAAAAGACCGGTAGCAAATTGCGTGAACGCATGAGCTGGCTGGCCAAGAAAAGCAAGGCGCAGAAAGCCGCCTAGAGCGGCTTGACCTNGGGACACACAGGACCACCATCATGAGTCTGCTGCAGCAGTCAATGGAAAAAGCGGCGCCGAAAAATGGCTCCCAATTGATGATCGAAGCGCTGAAGCGTAATGGCGTTAAGCATATTTTCGGCTATCCGGGTGGCGCCATCATGCCCCTCTATGACGCACTGGTGGATTCCGGTCTGGAACACTATCTNTGTCGTCATGAGCAGGGGGCGGCNTTTGCTGCCGATGCCTANGGGCGTGTCACGCGGCGCCCCGGTGTGTGCATGGCAACGTCCGGTCCCGGCGCCACCAATCTGGTGACCGGCATTGCCAATGCCTACATGGATTCCGTGCCCATGATCGCCATCACCGGTCAGGTGCCAAGTCCCCTGCAGGGCACGGACGCTTTTCAGGAGGTGGATATCTTTGGCATCACCCTGCCAGTGGTGAAGCACAGCTTTGTGATTCGCGACGTAGCGGACATCGATGCCATCGTCGATGAGGCCTTTCATATCGCCTGTTCGGGGCGGCCCGGCCCGGTTCTGATCGACTTTCCCAAGGACGTGTCCGTGGCGCTGCTGGAACAGGCCCGGGAGGCGAACCGCTGGCACTATCGGCCGCCAGAGCCGGATCATGTGGCCCTGCGCGCCGCGGAAGAAATGCTGGCTACGGCCCGGCGCCCGCTGGTGATTGGCGGCGGCGGGATTGCCATTGGCGATAACGTGCAGGCCTTTCGCGCCTTTATCGAGCGCACGGGCTTGCCGGTTACCACCACGCTGAAGGCCATGGGTGTCATTGACACGGATCAGGAAGGCTTTCTGGGCATGTTGGGCATGCATGGTAACGAGGCGGCCAACCATGCGGTGCAAAACTGCGATGTGTTGATGGTTGTGGGCGGGCGTTTTGATGACCGGGTGACCGGCAAGCTGAGCCACTTCGCGCCCACGGCGCGGGTCATTCACATGGACATCGATCCGGCTGAGGTGGCCAAGCTGCGGCAGCCCGATGTGGCGGTGGTGGGTGAACTGGCACCGGCGCTGGATGCGCTGCAGCCGGCCATGCGCCACAACGAAAGCTGGGGCCGTCAGTGTGCTGCCTGGCGCCGGGAATTTGCCTGGCGCTATGACGCACCCGGTGAAGGCATCTATGCCCCGCGCTTGCTGCGGGACCTCAGCCGCCACAGCACGCAGCCACCGACCATCGCCTGCGACGTGGGTCAGCATCAGATGTGGGTGGCCCAGCACTGTCGCTTCAATGACCCCTTGCAGCATCTCACCTCCGGCGGGCTGGGCGCCATGGGTTATGGCTTGCCGGCAGCGATTGGCGCCAAGGTGGCCAATCCGGAAGCCACCGTGGTGAATGTCTCGGGCGATGGCTCCTTCATGATGAATATTCAGGAACTGGCCACCCTCAAGCGCTATGACATCGACGTGCGCATCGTGCTGTTGGACAACTCCATGCTGGGCATGGTGCGTCAGTGGCAGAAGCTGTTTTTCGATGGCAAATACTCGGAAGTCGATCTGTCCGATAACCCGGATTTCTCCAAGGTGGCTGAAGCCTTCGGTTTGCGCGCACAGCAGATTTATCGCCCCGATCAGGTCGACCAGGCGCTGGATTGGCTGCTCGGCCCCGGCGGGCCAGCGCTGCTGCATGTGCGGATTGATCCGGAAGAGAACGTTTGGCCATTGGTGCCGCCGGGCAGTGCCAATCATCAGATGATGGGCACCGGTCGCTCCAAGCAATGGGAAGGAATGATGGAATGAGATACGAGCTGCAAATACAGCTGCGCACGTCTGAAGGCGCAGTCATTCGGACTCTGGGGCTGGTCGAGCGGCGGGGTTTCCGCATCGAAACGATCCGTCTGGAAGAGGCGCAGGGCGACGGACAGAGCATGGAGTTGCTGGTCAGCTCCGAGCGTTCAGGTGACCTGCTTAAACGGCAGCTGGAACGGCTGCATGACGTGATTTGGGTGGCGCTGCAACGCCCCGCCGCGCAATGGGTGGCGCAGGGTGGTCTGCGCCAGATGACCGGGAGTAATTGAGCAATGGCAACCATAAAAATATTCGATACCAGCCTGCGGGATGGTGAACAAAGCCCGGGCTTCAGCATGACGCTGGGTCAGAAATTGCGCGTGGCCCGGGCTCTCGCGGAAATGCGGGTCGATATCATTGAAGCTGGCTTCCCGGCCGCTTCGCCGGGTGACTTTGAGGCGGTACAGGCGGTGGCATCTGAGATCCAGGGCCCGACCATTGCCGCGCTCTGCCGCACCGTGCCCCGGGATATTGAGCGCAGCGCAGCGGCGCTGGAGCCGGCCGCCAGCAAGCGCATCCATACGTTTATTGCCACCAGCCCGATCCATCGCAAGGAGAAGCTGCAGATGACGCGGGCGCAGGTGATTCAGCGGGCCGTAGAAGGCGTTACGTTGGCCCGGTCCTTTGTAGAGGATGTGGAGTTCTCGGCGGAGGATGGCATTCGCACGGAACGCGATTATCTGGCCGAGGTGCTGACCGCCGTGATCGAGGCAGGAGCAACCACGGTGAATATTCCCGACACGGTGGGTTACGCCACGCCGCAGGAAATTCGCGATCTGTTCGCCTGGTTGCGCGATACGGTGCCCGGTATGGAGCGGGTCACCATGAGCACCCACTGCCATGATGATCTGGGTCTGGCTGTAGCCAACAGTCTGGGGGCGGTCGAGGGCGGCGCCCGACAGCTCGAATGCACACTCAACGGTATTGGTGAGCGCGCGGGGAACGCCGCGCTGGAAGAGGTGGTGATGGCCCTGCGTACCCGGGCCGATCATTATGGTCTGGAAACCAATATTGATACGCGCAAGTTGCATAACGCCAGCCATCTGCTGGCAGCCGTGACCGGTAATTTCGTGCCGCGCAACAAGGCGGTGGTGGGAGAGAATGCCTTCGCACACGAATCCGGTATTCATCAGCACGGGGTGCTGGCCTCGCGTGAGACCTATGAAATCATGAAGCCGGAGGATGTGGGCGTCCTTAAGTCCCAGCTGGTGCTGGGCAAGCACAGTGGTAAGGCGGCGGTCATCGACCGGGCCAGGGACATGGGCTTTGAACTGGAAGCGCATGAAGTGGAAGACGTCATGGTGCGCTTCAAGGAACTGGCCGATCGCAAGAAACGCGTTTTTGACTCGGATCTGGAGGCAATTATCACGGGCAAGCAGGCGGGCACCACCGGGCCCTGGTCCCTGCAGTGGTTGAGCGTGGTCAGCCGGGTATCCGGCGAGGAGGATCCAACCGCGTCCTTGACCCTGGCTCACGAAAACGGCCAGACAGCTACGCAGACGGGTGAGGGTGATGGGCCGGTAGATGCCATCGTTAAGGCGCTGGAAGCCATCACCGGCATGGAGATCACCGTCTCTAATCTGGCCATGCGCAGCATTTCCATGGGCGAGGACGCCCAGGGTGAATCCAGCATGCGCGCCATCATTGATGGCATTGAATACAGCGGTCACGGCCTGTCCACTGATATCGTGGCAGCCTGTGCCGAGGCACTGCTGGAAATTGTCAATCGCGCCAGTCGCCAGAGTGATCGACGCGGAACGCGCGAGCCTGAATCGAACGCTGCCTGAGACAGCGTGTTACAACAATAAAGGAATCGGAGTAGAGCACCATGAACCCCACTGAATGGATCTGGCACAACGGTAGCTACAAGCCCTGGCACGAGGCCACCACCCACGTGCTGACCCATGGTCTGCACTATGGATCAAGCATTTTCGAAGGCATCCGGGTGTATGAAAAAGACGGCGCGCCGGTCGGTTTTCGCCTGCGCGAGCACATGCAGCGTCTCTATGATTCAGCGCGCGTGTACCGCATTGAAATTCCCTACACGCTGGATGAATTGATCGCTGCCTGTCATGGCGTGGTGCTGCGTAACGGGCTTAAGAGTGCCTACCTGCGCCCCATTGCCTATCGCGGCTACGGTTCCATCGGGGTTGCGCCGGCCGGTGATGTGCCTATCGATGTGGCCATTGCCGCCATTGAGTGGGGGGCCTATCTGGGTGAAGAAGCGCGGGAAAACGGCGCCCGGGTCTGCGTTTCATCCTGGCAGCGGGTGGCACCGAATACCATCCCGGCTGGGGTTAAGGCCGGCGGCAATTATCTGTCCAGCCAGCTCATCAGTCTCGAAGCCCATCGCCTCGGCTCCGATGAGGGTCTGGGTCTGGCCGCTGATGGCACGCTCAGTGAGGGTGCGGGTGAAAACCTCTTTATGGTGCGCCAGGGCGTGCTGCTGACACCGCCCCAGGCCGAGTCCATACTCTCCGGCATTACCCGGGATACGGTGATTCGTCTGGCCCATGCCATGGGCTATGAGGTGCGGGAGCAGGCCCTGTCCCGGGAGTCGCTTTATTCGGCTGATGAAATCTTCCTCACCGGCACTGCGGCGGAGATTACGCCGGTGGCATCCATCGACGACCTGCCCATTGGCTGTGGCAGTCGGGGACCGATCACCCGGCAGATTCAGGATACTTTCTTCGGACTCTTCTCCGGCGCTACCGAGGACCACTTTGGTTGGCTGGAGCCCGTTGAGGAAAATGCCGAGCAGGTCGCGAAGGTGGCGGTCAGCTGATGGCGAGCAGTCTGTTTGAAAAACTCTGGCAGGCCCATGTGGTGCGCGAGGAAAGCGCTGATACGCCCGCCGTGCTGTTTATCGATCTGCATCTGGTGCACGAAGTGACCAGCCCCCAGGGCTTCGACACGCTGCGCGAGCGGGGCTTGCCGGTGCGCCGGCCCGATCGCACGGTGGCGACGCTGGACCATTCCACGCCGACCACGCCGCCGGATGAGGACGGTCAGCGTCAATACTACACGGATCAGGCCAGAAACCAGGTCGAGACCCTGGAGCGCAACTGTGAAGCCTTCGGCATTCGTCTCGAGGGTTGGGACAGCGAACATCGCGGCGTGGTGCATGTCATGGGCCCGGAGATCGGCGCCACCCAGCCCGGTATGACCGTGGTCTGCGGTGATTCGCATACGGCTACCCATGGGGCCTTTGGAGCCCTCGCTTTTGGCATCGGCACCACGGAGGTTGGCTACGTACTGGCCACCCAGTGTCTGCTGCAGCGCAAGCCCAAAAGCATGCGCATTATGGTTGACGGCCAGCTGGGTCCGGGCGTGAGTGCCAAGGATCTGATTCTGCATATCATCAACACCATTGGCGTGAATGGCGGCACCGGACATGTGATCGAGTACGCCGGTGAGGCCATCGAGGCGCTGACCATGGAGCAGCGCATGACCGTGTGCAATATGACCATCGAGGCGGGTGCCCGGGCCGGTATGATCGCACCGGATCAAAAGACCATTGACTATCTGCGTGGCCGGGCGCTGGCGCCGGCCGGCGAGGCCTTCGAGGCCGCCGCTGATCGCTGGTTGGCGCTGCGTTCCGACGAACAGGCGGTGTTTGACCAGGAGGTTCGGATTGATGCGGCGGCCATCGAACCCACCGTGACCTGGGGTATCGATCCCAGCATGTCCATACCGGTGGGCGCATCGGTGCCTGCGGGCGGGTCCGACAGCGTGGACCGAGCGCTGGACTATATGGGGCTGCAGGCTGGCCAGGACCTGGCCGGACATCCGGTCGATATCGTATTTATTGGCAGCTGCACCAATGGTCGCATTAGCGATCTGCGTGCCGCAGCCTCCGTGCTGGCAGGACGGAAAGTGGCGGCGGACACGCGCATGCTGATCGTCCCTGGTTCGGAAGCCGTGCGCCGTCAGGCCGAGGCTGAAGGCTTGCATGAGATTTTTCTCGCAGCGGGTGCCGAGTGGCGGGAACCGGGTTGCTCCATGTGCCTGGCCATGAATGGAGATCTGGTGGCGCCGGGCCTGACCGCTGTGAGCACCTCCAATCGGAATTTCGAAGGCCGCCAGGGACCGGGTGCGCGCACCATGCTGGCCAGTCCGCTGACCGCTGCAGCCTGCGCGGTCGCCGGCTGTGTGGTTGACCCGCGCACGCTAATAGGGGAGGCCGCCTGATGGAAGCGTTTACTCAATTGACCGGCTCCGTGCTGGTGCTACCGCAGGTTAATATTGATACGGACCAGATTATTCCCGGGCGCTTTCTCACCGCCACCAGCTTTGAGGGCATGGGTGACTATGCCTTTGCCGACTGGCGCTTTGACGCGCAGGGCGAGCCGCTACCGGATTGCGTGCTTAATGAGGCCCGCGCTGCAGCCAGTCCGATTCTGGTGGCCGGGCGTAACTTTGGCTGCGGTTCCTCCCGCGAACACGCACCGCGCGCCCTGCTGGGCTTTGGTTTTCGCGTGGTGATCTCCAGCGAGATCGCCGATATTTTTCGCAACAATGCACAGAACGTGGGCCTGTTGCCGATCGTGCTGGAGCCGGCGCAACATGAGCAGCTACTGGCCATGGACGGCGAAACGCTGACGGTGGATCTGGAGGCCTGTGAGGTGCGTACGCCGGCCGGCCATGTGTTTTCTTTCCAGCTGGACGGCTTTGCCCGCTATTGCCTGCTCAACGGCATGGACCGGCTGGACTTTCTGCTCGCGCAGCAGGATCAGATCAAAAGCTATGAGGACAATCATGAACGCTAAAATTTTGCTGCTGCCGGGCGATGGTATCGGCCCGGAAGTCACGGCTCAGGCGGAGAAGCTGATTCGCGCTGTGGGCGATATCTACGGGCTTTCGCTAACCATCGAAGAGGCGCTTATCGGCGGTGCGGCACTGGATGCCACCGGCGAGCCCTTACCCGCCGACACGCTGGCCAAATGTGCTGAGGCGGATGCGGTGGTGCTGGGCGCGGTGGGCGGTCCCAAGTGGGACAATCCGGATGCCAGCAAACGGCCGGAACAGGGATTGCTGGACCTGCGTAAGGCCCTGAAGCTGTTTGCCAACCTGCGCCCGGTGCGCCTGCATCCGGCGCTGGCGTCCATCAGTCCGCTGAAAGCGGAACACATTGAAAATGTGGACATGATGGTGGTGCGTGAATTGACCGGAGGTAGCTATTTCGGTGACAAGCTGGAGGGCGACGATGAGGCATCGGACGCCTACAGCTACACGCGTCGCGAAATCGAGCGGGTGGTGAAAATTGCCGCTGATATGGCGCGCAGCCGCTACGGGCGCGTGACCATGATTGACAAGGCCAATGTGCTGGCTACCTCGCGCCTGTGGCGAAAGGTCAGCGGCGAGATCATGGCCGCCAGCTACCCCGATGTGGCCTATGAGACCATGCTGGTGGATGCTGCCGCTATGCACATCGTGGCCAATCCGTCGCGCTTTAATGTGATCGTGACGGAGAACATGTTCGGTGACATCCTGACCGATGAAGCCTCCGTGCTGGTCGGTTCCATGGGCATGTTGCCTTCCGCCTCGCTGGGTGAGGGCAAGGCGGGGCTGTATGAGCCCATTCACGGGTCGGCACCGGATATTGCCGGTCGCGGCCTGGCCAATCCTTTTGGCATGCTCGCATCGGTGGGCATGATGTTCGACTACAGTCTGGGCATGCGCGAAGTGGCGCGCCAGATTGAGCTGGCCATCTGGAACGCCGTGTCCACCCAGCAGTGTACGCTAGATATTGGTGGCAATCTGCGCACCGATGAAGCCGCCGATGCGGTCATCAACCAGCTCTCGGATATCCATACCAAGAAGGTCGCCTTCATCTAGCGCCATGGACAGCGGCCTGTGCCAGCACTACCTGCAGCGCGCCCTGCGCGCGCAGGTTTACGATGTGGCCCGGCGTACACCGCTGGACCCAGCGCCGCGCCTGTCTGCCCGCCTTGGCGTGGAACTGCTTCTAAAGCGCGAGGATTTGCAGCCGACCTTTTCTTTCAAGCTGCGCGGCGCCTACCACTGCATTCATCAGCTGGATCAGGAGGCCCGGTCCCGGGGTGTGGTGGCGGCCTCGGCCGGTAATCACGCCCAGGGTGTGGCTCTGGCCGCCCAGCGCTTGGGCGTTGCAGCACGGATCTTCATGCCACGCACCACACCGGCCATCAAGGTTCAGGCCGTGGCGGCGCTGGGTGCGGACATCGTGCAGACGGGAGATGATTTCGACGCCGCCTGCGCGGCGGCGCAAGCGGCCGCGGAAGCCAGTGGCGCGCATTTTGTGCACCCCTTCGACGATGAGGATGTGATCGCCGGTCAAGGCACCATTGGCGTGGAGATCAGCCAGCAGCTGCCAGAACCGCCGGACGTGGTGTTTGTCTGCGTCGGCGGTGGCGGTATGGCCGCCGGCATCGCGGCCACGATCAAGGCCGTCTACCCGCACACGCGCGTTATTGGCGTGGAACCGGAGGACGCGGCCAGCATGCAGGCAGCCCTGCAGGCCGGTCAGCCGGTTGATATTGGCGCCACCGGCATGTTTGCCGACGGCGTCGCTGTGCGCCAGGTCGGCAGCCGTACTTTTGCCCTGTGCCGTAACCTGCTGGATGAGGTGATCACGGTCAGCGTGGACGAGGTCTGTACCGCGGTACGTTTGGTGTTTGAAGAGGTGCGCGCCGTGCCAGAGCCGGCTGGCGCGCTGGCGGTAGCGGGTGCACTGGCCTGGCGTGACCGCGCTGCCCGCCCGCCGCCGGCCCTAGAGCGCTGGGTGGCGGTGGTCAGCGGTGCCAATGTTAATTTTGATCGCCTGGGACACGTGGTGGAGCGCTGCACGCTCGGAGACGGGTCCGAAGCGCTGCTGGCGGTAACCATTCCCGAGCAGCCCGGCAGTTTTCTGGCCTTCTGTCGCGCCCTGGGCGAGGCGTCGGTAACCGAGTTCAACTACCGGCACAACGGCACGCGGGATGCACGGGTCTTTGTAGGGCTACGCTCCGAGCAGCCGGCCCCGGCGCTCCAGGCCCAGCTGCATGCGGCGGGTTACGCGGTAAAGGATCTGAGTGGCAATGAACTGGCCAAGCTGCATTTGCGCCACCTGGTGGGTGGTTGTTTGCCCTCCGGCCAGCGCGAACGGCTGTACCGCTTTGAGTTTCCCGAACGTCCCGGAGCGCTACTGGAGTTTCTGACCGTGCTGGCCGGGCGCTGGTCGATTAGTTTGTTTCACTATCGCAACCATGGTGCGGCTCAGGGCCGCGTGCTGGCGGGATTTCTGGTGCCGCCGGGTGAGGATGGTGCATTTCAGGCCTTCTTGGCCCAGACCGGTTATCACTAAGTGGATGAGAGTGATAATCCGGCCTGTGAACAGTTTCTGGGCGCGGCGCCGCAGCCGCAGCTCAGCGCCGTCGCCGGTGACGCTGGCTGATCCCTAGTCTCGCAGGCGACTGCGCTGCCACAGCAGATAGATGGCCGGTATCACCGCCAGCGCCAGCAGCGTTGCGCTCAGCAAGCCGCCTACCATGGGCGCCGCGATGCGGCGCATGATTTCCGCACCGGTGCCGGTGCCCAGCATGATGGGTAACAGACCAGCGATGGTAGCGGCTACGGTCATGATGACCGGGCGCACGCGCAGCAGGGCGCCCCGGCGCACGGCCTCGCGCAGGCTGGCTTCATCCAGAGCGGTTTGTGTCTCCCGGCGCCGATCGGCGACCGCCTGGTTCAGATACACCAGCATCACGACCCCAAGTTCCACGCTGACCCCGGCCAGGGCCAGGAAACCCACGCCCACGGCAACGCTGAGCGAATAGTCCAGTAGGTACAGTAGCCACAGACCGCCGCTCAGGGCCAGCGGCAGCGTGCCAAGCACCAGCGCGACTTCCGGCAGGCTGCGGAAACTCAAGTACAGCAGCAACACCATGATGGCCAGGGTCAGGGGCGCTACCAGGAGCAAACGCTGCTGCGCACGCTGCAGATATTCATACTGGCCGGACCAGCTCAGCGCATAGCCGGGGGGTAAGGAGAGCTGCTCAGCGACCAGCTGCTGGGCGGCCTGCACATAGCCGCTCAGGTCCTGGGTATCCGTATCCACATAGACCCAGCCTGTCAGACGCGCATTCTCGCTGCGGATCATGGGTGGGCCGTCCTCAATGCGCAGCGTGGCCACATCGGCCAGCGCCAGACTGGCGCCGTTGGCACCGAGCAGCGGCAGCTGCTCCAGCGCTTGCAGGGAATCGCGCCGCGTCTGCGGGAAGCGCAGACTGACCGGGTACCGCTCCCGGCCCTCCACCGTGCGCGTGATGTTCGCCCCGCCGATGCCAAAGGCAATCAACTGCTGCAGTTCGTCGATATTCAAACCGTAGCGGGCGGCGCGCTGGCGATCGATATCGACCACCAGATAGCGGCCGCCACTCACGCGTTCTGCGTACACGGAGCGCGTATCGGGCAAGGTTTGGAGCAGAGCCTCCAGGCGCGTTGCCAAGGCCGTCAGCTCCTTCAGGTCCGGACCGGAAACCTTGATACCTACCGGGGTACGGATGCCGGTCGCCAGCATATCGATGCGGGCTTTGATGGGCATGACCCAGCTGTTGGTCAGGCCCGGTAGTTGCACGACCTGATCCAGTTCCTCGCGCAGTCGTTCCCGCGTCATGCCGGGTCGCCACTGCGCCGGCGGGTGAAAGCGGATCAGGCTTTCGATCATGCTCAGCGGGGCTGGGTCCGTGGCCGTGTCGGCACGCCCGATCTTGCCGTGCACCTGGGCCACTTCCGGCACGCTCATGATCAGTTTGTTGGTCTGCTGTAGCAGTTCCCGGGCCTTGTCCGGGCTGATGCCGGGATAGGTGCTGGGCATATACAGCAGGTCCCCTTCTTCCAACTCCGGCATGAACTCGCTGCCAAGTTTCTGCGCGGGCCAGAGACCTAACGGTAACAGCAGCAGGGCCAGCAGTACGATCAACCCGGGGCGTCGCAAAACGCCCTTGAGCAGAGGCGCGTAAGCGGCGCGCAGCAGTCGATCGAAGGGGTTGCGCCGAACCCGAGGTGGACGTTGGCCCAGACACAGCATGATCAGCACCGGCAGCAGGGTTACGGCCAGACCTGCGGCGGCAGCCATGGCCCAGGTCTTGGTCCAGGCCAAGGGCGCAAACAGGCGGCCTTCCTGCGCTTCCAGCGCGAAAACCGGTATGAAACTCAGCGTGATAATCAGCAGCGAGAAAAAAATGGGTGGGCCGACTTCACGCACGGCCCGGGCGATAGCGGCGCGCCGCGCTGGCGCCTGCTTGTTCGCAGCGGCGAGATGCCGATGGGCATTCTCCAGCATGACAATGGCGGCATCGACCATGGCGCCGATGGCAATGGCAATGCCCCCCAGAGACATGATATTGGCATTAATTCCCTGCAGTCGCATGATCAGAAAGGCGGCCAGGACGCCCAGTGGCAGCGTGATAAGCACCACCAGGGCGGAGCGCAGGTGCAGCAGAAATACGGCACAGATCAGCCCGACCACCAACAGCTCTTTCAACAGGGTCTCTTGCAGGGTGTTGATGGCGCGTTTAATAAGACCGGCCCGGTCATAGGTGGTCACCAGCTCTACGCCCGGCGGTAGGCTGGCCTGCAGTTCAGCCAGCCGCGCACGCACGCGTTCAATGGTTGCCAGCGCATTGTCACCGCTGCGCATAAGGACAATGCCGCCGGCCACTTCACCTTCTCCATCCAATTCACCGATACCGCGTCGCAGTTCCGGCCCCACGCGCAGCTCGGCCACATCTTCCAGTCGCAGCGGCGTACCCTGTGCGGACAGACCTAGGGGCAGGGCGGCGAGGTCCTCCAGCCCGCTCAAATAGCCGGTGGCGCGGACCATATACTCAGCCTCACCCATTTCAATCACCGCCCCACCGCGTTCCTGATTGCCGCTGGCGATTGCATGGTGCACCTGAGCCAAAGACAGGCCGTAGGCGCGCAGTCGGTCCGGATCGACAATCACCTGATACTGGCGCACCATGCCACCCAGGCTGGCAACCTCGGCCACGCCGGGCAGGGCCTGCAATTCGTATTTCAAAAACCAGTCCTGCAGGCTGCGCAGTTGGGCCAGATCATGCTGCCCGCTACGGTCCACCAGCGCATACTGATAAATCCAGCCTACGCCGGTAGCGTCGGGCCCCAACGCGGGGCGGACACCGGCCGGCAGTTCTGCCGCGGCCTGATTCAGATACTCAAGCACCCGCGCGCGCGCCCAGTAGAGGTCTGTGCCGTCGGCAAAGATCACATAGCAATAGGAATCGCCAAAGAAGGAATAACCGCGCACGGTGATCGCGCCGGGTACCGACAGCAATGCGGTGCTCAGCGGGTAGGTGACCTGGTCCTCAACCACCTGGGGCGCCTGGCCGGGAAAGGGGGTTTTGACGATGACCTGCACATCGGACAGGTCGGGTAGCGCATCCACCGGCAGACTGCGCACAGCCCATAACCCGGCTGCGCCCAGCAGGGCGGAGAGCAGCAGCACCAGCACCTGATTGTGCAGGGACCAGTCGATGAGACGGGTGATCATGACCCGCCACCGTGCTGGTGGTGCTGATGGGCCTCATGGCTACCATGATCCATAGCGTCTTGGTCCGCGGCTTGCTCGTGCTCATGCGGCGGTGCCTGCCGGGAGGTTGATGGACTGTGCAGGCGTTGCAGAGCACTGCTGCTGGCCTCTGAATCCAGCAAAAACTGTCCGGACACCACCACCAATTCGCCCGCAGCCAGGCCGCGGCGAATGCCAATGCGCTGACCCGATTCCAGTCCGGCGCGCACACGGCGCACCTCATAACGTCCCGGGGCGACTGCCACTACCACGCGTTGACCCTGGCCGTCGCGCAGTACGGCTTCGCGTGGTACGTGCACCACCGGCGGTGTGGCCTGGCCGGCGATCATTACCTGGGCGTACATGTTTGGGCGTAGGCTGAGATCCCGATTGGGCAGGCGTAGCCGCACGCGACGCGTGCGGCTGACCGGGTCCAGTTCCGGGTACACATAATCCACCACCGCCTCGCGCGGCGCGTCGGGTGCATGATCCAGGGTGACCATCGCTTTCTGTCCGGCGGTGATCCAGCCTGCCTGACGTTCCAGCACTTCGGCGATGACCCATACCGTATCCAGCCGGGCAATGGACAGTACCTCCGTGCTGGGCGTGACAAAAATGCCCTCGCGTACACCCAGATGCGCGATATAGCCACTGCCGGAGGCGGTAAAGGGTACTCGCTGCTGCACCACACGCTCCTGATCCAGACGCCTTAGCGCCGCAGGCTCCATGCCCAGGGCGCGCAGTCGTTCCCGTGAGGCCTTGACCAGACTGGGGCTGGCTGCGCCATTTAGTAGCGCCAGGTAGTCCTGCTGGGCATTGACGAGGTTGGGGGCGTAGAGCTCGAACAGCTGCTGACCGGCGCGCACCGGATCTCCGTTAGCGGTAACGGCCAGCGACTCTATCCAGCCATCGACCCGCGTGTGCACATGCTGGATGGTCTCCTCGTCGTAGCTGACGTAGCCCACGGTTCGCAGCTGCCGTGCCAGCGGTCCGCGCTCCGCGCTGGCGGTGCGAATACCGAGGTTGGCAACCACGGTGGGGTCGATACGCACCTGCTGCGCCGCTTGCACCTCATCGGCATAGACGGGCACCAGGTCCATGCCCATGGGTGACTTGCCCGGACCATCACGGCGGTAGGCCGGGTCCATGGGTGCTACCCAGTACAGAATCTCCCGGCTGACCGGCTGGTTCTCATTAAATCGGGTAGCCGATGAATCAGTCGGTGCCAGTAGCGTGCGCCCCAGCCAGATGCCGGCGGCCAGTGCCAGCAGCGTCAGGACGAGTAGAAGGCTAGTGCGCATGGTGACACCCTCTGGCCGTCGCGCTGACCTCGCTCACTGAAAATATTTTGTGACGCGACAGACGCGCGCTTTTGGGCTTGAGCCCGATGGATAAGAACATAACAACCTCCAAAGCAAAAAAAACCGTGAGTCGGTATTGCTCAGAAGGCTTTAATTGAGGAAGGTCTCCAGCAGGACATGCCGTCGCGGCAGTCCCCGGTGCACGGGCGGTGGGCCAGTGGCCCGATAGCCCGAGTGGCGGGCCTCCGCTGTCGTCAACAGAAAGCTCAGGGGGGTCCAGAGCGGCCCGGAATCGGATCGCTCGGGCGTTTTGGGTGAGCGGTCATCCAGCGTGGGCAAGCTTTGTTCACAGCAGGCATCGCCCATGCTGGCCCAGCACGGCAAGGTGCCTGCGCTGGTCTCGCTGTGGGCCATGGAAGCATGATGCGTCCCATGATCTCCATGGGTCTGATGCTGGCTGCTGGCGGCCCCGTGATGCATGGCATGCGCATCCGCCGTAGCAGCTGCGGGCATGGGTGGGCAGCAGGCGCTGTCAAAGGCCGCGCCACAGGGCATGGCTGCGATCATAAAGCACAGGCACAGCAGCGCGATAAAAGCGGGCCGTGGCCGTCCTTTTACTGCGAGCTGCTGGCGTAGCCTGTTGATCATGCTGTAGTTTTACCTTAAAACATCGATCAGGAGAAGCTTTTCTTGATTGGTGCAGTGAACAGATCGGACCAGAATCCTGCGGGTACTAACCCCGTTGGGACTCCAACTGCGTTCTATTCAGTAATCATGTAAAAAGCGGAAGGAACTAATGCAAAAATATCGAGGAATGATGTTGTTTATGGCAGCCCTGGTGCTGCCTCTTAGCGCGTGCATGACGGAGGATACGGTGTCGCAGGAAGACTCGAAACAGATGGAACAGGCGACGCCGGTCGCCCCGGTGGAAGCTGCCGATGCCGCTGATACGGTCGGCGCGGCGGAGTCCTTGGCCGGGAGTGCCTGGTGGGTAGAGGATATCAATGGCCTGGGTGTGGTCGATCGCAGCCGCAGCACCATTGGCTTTGGGGAGCCCGGCCGGGTCATGGGCAGTACCGGTTGTAACCGCTATCAGGGCACGCTGGAAGCCAATGGTTCGGCCCTGAGTTTCGGGCCTCTGGCAGGTACGCGACGTGCCTGCCCGGAAGCGCTCATGAATCAGGAGCAGAAGTTCTTTGCGGCCATGGCAGCGGTGGTGAGCTGGAAGATTGATCCGGATACGGGTCTGCTGCATCTCTATAACGAAGCCGGCGACAGCGTGCTGCGGGCGGTACGCCTTGCGGCGGACGAAAGCCCCTAACCGTGACATGAGAGTAAAAAAAAGGCCGCCCCAGGGCGGCCTTTTTTAGGTCCGGAAGCGCATGCTCAGGGCGCAGACGGTTCCGCTGCGGGTACCACTTGGCCATCCTCATCGAGGCTGACTACGGGCATACCCAGGGCTTCCAGTTCTTCGCGAATGGTGGCTTCATCGCCCACGACCACAATGGCCATATTGTCCGGGTCGATGAGCTCACCGGCGAGCTGGTTCAGCGCTTCGCGATCTGACTCCGCCAGCAGGTTCTTCTGCAGCGTGCGGTAGTTCAGGGGCAGGTCATAGCGCAGGATGTTGTTCAACAGGCCCAGCTTGCTGCCCGGCGTTTCATACTGGCGCGCATCACGCTGACCGATGGCATTGCGCATGAACTCGAAGTCCTCCGGGTCCATACCTTCCGCATCATAGCGCTCAAGTTCGCTCAGCAGCTCCACAATCGAGGCGGCGGTAGCGTCCTTATTCACCTCAGATGAAAAACGGAAGCTGCCGTACTCGGGACCACCGCTGAAGCCCGTGCGGGCGCCATAGGTGTAGCCTTTGTCTTCACGCAGGTTCAGGTTGATACGGCTGTTGAAGTTACCACCGAGGACGAAGTTGGCCAGTCCAGCGCGGTAGAAGTCACCGGTCGCATCATAGGCAATCGAATGCTGGCCGGAGCGCAGGCTGGACTGGGCAGCGCCTTCCTTGTTGACCAGATAGACCGTACGTCCTTTAATTTCCGGCCGCATCATGGCCATGGCCGGACGTACCGGCTCGCTGACTTCCAGTGCCGCCAGGCCTTCCAGTGCTGCCACGATGTCTTCCTGCGGCAGGCTGCTGCTGATGGTAATGCCCGTCATATGCGTTGGCATGTGGGCGCCATAGAAGCCTTTGACATCTTCCAGGGTGATGGACTCCACCGTGCTGGGCAGGCCAGAGAGTGGGTAGCTCAATGGGCTGCTGGGGCCTTCAAGCACCGCATCAATGGCACGGTTGGCCAGCCATGACGGTGTCTTGCGTTCCTGCATGAGCCCTTCCAGGGTCTGCTGCTTCAGGCGCGCAAAGTCTTCCTCGTTGAAGGCGGGCTGCGTAATGCGCTCCAGCAGCAGGTCCATGGCAGGCTGCAGGTTTTTGGCCAGCGTGCTCAGGGTTACCGAGGTGGTATAGGTGCCGGGATTGACGCTGATGGAAGCGCCAATGCGCTCCAGCGCCTCCGCGAACTCAGCGGCACTCTTGCTCTGCGTCGCTTCACCCATAAGGGCGGTAGTCATGGCGGTCAGCCCAGCTTTTCCACGCGGCTCGTCGCGCATGCCGGCTTCAAACACCACGCGCACGGTAATGGTCGGTGTTTCCGTATTGGGCACGGCCAGCACACGCACGCCATTGGCCAGCGTGAAGTCGCTGATCGGTGGCAGTTCAACGGTGGGGTTCTGGCCCGGTGTCGGGCGCACGCTGCGGTCGAACTCGTCCTGAACCGGGCGCAGGGTCAGTTCCATGCCTTCGTCACCGAAGCTTTCCGGCAGATTGCGTGGACCCGCATCAAAGGTTTGCTCAGCCGCTGCCAGCTCCGGACGTCCGTTCGGAACGATGCTCAGTACCACACTGGGCTTGCCGCTGATGTACTCATCAAACACGCGCTGCACGTCTTCCAGCTGCACGCCCAGATAGCTGTCGATCTCTGCGTTGATACCCCCGGGGCTGCCCGTGTAGGTTTCGAAGGCCGCCAGCGTGGTGACCTTTCCAGCCACGGACTGCAGACCAAAGACACGGCCGGACTCGTAGCCTGCTTTGAATTTGACCAGGTCATCTTCCATCACGCCGCGCTCGGCGAACTCAGCAATGGTCTCGCGCACGGCGGCTTCCATTTCCGCCAGCGTCTCACCGGAAGCGGGGTTCTGGATGACGATGAACCACATTTCGCAGGCCAGCTCGCGACAGGAATGGTTCACATTGGCCTGGACCGCACGGCCGGTTTGCACCAGACGCTGATACAGCAGGGAGGCCTGGCCCTGGCCAAGAATTTCCGCGGCCGCATCCAGCGCAGCTTCATCTTCATGATAGGCATGTACCGTGGGCATCATCATGGCCAGTGCCGGCAGGTAGATGTTGTCCTCCAGGGTGACGTAGCGGGTTTCTTCCAGGCTGGCGGGTTGTTTCGGCAGGTTTTCAACCTCCGGACCGCGCGGAATGGGGCCGAAGTACTTGTTCACCATGGCCAGCGTGGCCATGGGATCGATATCGCCACCGATGGTCAGCACCGCGTTGTTGGGGCCGTACCAGCGCAGAAAGAAACGCTTCAGATCAGTGAGGTCCGCCCGGTTCAGGTCTTCCAGCCAGCCGATCACGGGCCAGTGGTAGGGATGATCTTCCGGATAGAGCGACTTGTTCAGCGTTTCCAGCGCGCGTCCGTATGGACGGTTGTCCACGCGTTCACCGCGTTCGTTTTTCACCGTCTCGCGCTGAACTTCAAATTTCTCCTGGGTTACCGCGTCGAGAAATACACCCATGCGATCCGCTTCCAGCCAGATGACGGTTTCCAGCTGGTTGGCCGGTACGGTCTCGTAGTAGTTGGTGCGGTCCGAATTGGTGCTGCCGTTGAGCGTGCCGCCGGCGTTGGAAATAATCTTGAAGTGCTCCTCATCCGCCACGTTTTCCGAGCCCTGGAACATCATGTGCTCAAAGAAGTGGGCAAAGCCGGAGCGACCGGGTTCTTCGCGGTTGGAACCGACGTGATAGGTCACATCCACATGGACCAGCGGGTCGGAATGGTCCTCGTGCAAGACCACGGTCAGACCGTTGGCCAGCTGGTACTTGCTGTAGGGGATGGAAATGCCCGAGTCACCGCCATCGGATGTCTCGATCAGAGTAATGCCAGCCGGCAATGCCGGTGCGGCGGCGACCTCAGCGGGCACGTCGGTGCTGACCGGTTCCTGGCTGCAGGCCGCAAGCGCCAGTGCGCTCAGAACCAGTGTGGAGGGAATGAGTCTGTTCACAATCTAAAAACCTCGGTTGGATGCTTAAAGCGGCGCTAGCCTAGCACAGGCTTTGTGATCGTGGCCTGTGCCGGAAGGCCTGCCCTCGGATTGTGCCGCGCGGTGGTTGGCTTGGCCGGCCAGCGTCCGGTGGCGCCACCGGAGATTGCGAAATGGTCCCTGTTAGGTGATACTTAATTCAACACCTTAGAGGTCGGTCATGGGGACCACGACCTCCGTCCCCAAGAGGTGCTCCTTTGTTATTGGCTGGTCTCAGATCACCGTTGTCATGCCTGAACGCGCTGCAGCGCCGTCTGCACATTGCGCGGGCGCTTTGCACGTGCCTGCAATTTGAGATGAGTCATGCTTTTCCGGCAACCCCTCTGCGGGAACCTCCCCGGCCCGGTTCGAATGCATCTACAGCGCTGTCGCTCCCCCACGCGACGGGCGCTGCATGAGACCGGGCCGGGACCTTATTCCGTGATTTTCCTCGCGGGAGGCTCGTCTCGCGCCCGGAACCTACATTTCGTGCCCAGTGCGTCTAGAATGTAGCCATCCCGACAGTGATCCAGGGGGGGTCAAATGAAGCGAATAACCCTGTTGCTGCTGCTGATCAGCGGCTTCTTCCAGTCGGCCTATGCCATTGACTGGCCGCAGATCGTGAGCGCACGCGATGCAGAAATTGTGGTCTATCAGCCGCAGCCGGAAAAGCTCGATGGCCATACGCTAACAGCCCGGGCCGCCTTTCAGATCGACGCGGAGGCCAGCGATGAGCCGGTTTTCGGCGTCATGTGGTTCACTGCCCGCCTGGAGACCGATCGCGACGCGGATCTGGTGACCGTGCGCGATGTGAAAATCGACCATGTCACCTGGCCGGATTCCAAAGATGCCAATGAGCAGGAATTCATGGCGACGGTGGAGAGTGCGATTCCGGATGCGGGCTTCGATATGAGCTTCTCCTCCCTGTCGAACAGCCTGGAAACGGCGGAGGTGGTGCAGCAGTCCCTGGATGAACTGAATAACGAGCCGCCAAAGATTCGCTTTGCCGAGTCATTGACCGTGCTGCTGGTCTACGACGGCGAGCCGCGCCTTTCTGAGATCGAGAACAGCCCCTATGAGCGCGTGCTGAACGCGCCCTTTGCCGTAGCTTGCAAAAAACGGGGCCGCGAGTGCTGGCTGTCCAGCGGTGAATACTGGTACCGCGCGGATGATCCGCTCGGTCCCTGGCGTTATAGCACCAATCCGCCGCGTGATCTGGTAGAGAATATGAAGTCCGCGGAAACCAGTGAGGACCAGCCCGACTCACCACCGGCCATCGCCGTAGCGACGGAACCAACGGAGCTGATTGTGACTGATGGCAAGCCCGAGTGGACGCCGCTGCAGGGCGGGGATCTGCTCTACGTGAGCAATACGGAATCGCCCTGGCTACGCTATCTGCCCAGCGGCAATATGTATGTGCTGCTGTCCGGGCGCTGGTACCGGGCCAAGTCGGTGGACGGTCCCTGGACCTTCGTCAAGCCGGATGAACTACCCGACGCCTTTGCACAAATTCCGCCGGCCTCCGATATCGGCGGCCTGCGCACCGCCGTGGCCGGCACGCCGGAGGCGGAGGATGCAGTGCGCGATCAGGCCATTCCGCAGACCGCGGCCATTGATCGCTCTACGGCCACGCTCACGGTCGAGTACGACGGTCGTGCGAAGTTCCAGAAGATCAAAGGTACGGATGTGTCCTACGCGGTGAATACCGGCGCGCAGGTGCTGGAAATCGGCGGACGCTACTATGCCGTGGATAATGGCGTGTGGTTCACCAGTCGATCCGCTACCGGTCCCTGGGCGGTCGCGGACGAAGTGCCGACCGAGCAGATTGCTGAGATACCGGCTTCCTCACCGGTCTACAACACCACCCATGTGCACATCTATGAGTCCACGCCGGAAGTGGTTTATGTGGGCTATACGCCGGGCTATCTCTGGTCCTATCCCCACTACGGGGTGCCTGTTTACGGAACCGGCTGGTATTACCCGCCCTATTACGGTCGCTGGTACTACCCCCGTCCGCCCACCTGGGGCTTCCATGTGGGCTACAACCCCTGGACCGGCTGGAACTTCGGTTCTTCCTGGAGCAATGGCTTCTTCAGCTTCGGCATGTCCTGGAGCAGTGGCTACGGGGGCGCCTACCGGCCCTGGGGCTGCTGTGGTGGGTGGTATGGTGGCGGTTATCGTGGCCCGACCATTATCAACAACGGCACCATCAATATCGGCAACACGGTTAATGTGGGCAACCGCAGCCGCGTCGGGCGCCAGGTAAACGCCCGTGACCGGGTGGGCCGTAACGATCGCATGGGAAATCTTTACAATCGACCGGCCAATCGCGACCGCAAGGCGGATCGCATGGTCGCCGATCGCTCGCTGAAAAAGGCGCGCCCTTCCAACAAGCACATCAATAACGTGTTTGCTGATCAGAATGGCCATGTAACGCGCCCGAATGGCGACAAGTGGCAGACCCGTGACAAGGGTAAGTGGAAGGATGCGGCGGATCGCAATCCCGTGCGGCCGGATACCCGTCCGGCACCGCGTCCGGCACCGAAGCCCGATGTACGTCCGGCTCCGAGGCCCGATACGCGCCCGGCTCCGCGGCCGGCGCCCAAGCCCGACGTGCGCCCGGCACCGAAACCGGACGTGCGTCCTGCGCCGCGCCCGGCACCCAAGCCGAATGTGCGGCCCGCGCCGCGTCCCGATACGCGCCCCGCGCCCCGGCCTGCGCCGCGTCCTGCGACCCGGCCCAGCAGTCGTGATATGGGGTACCGGCGTCCGGCGACCTCACGGCCCCGCAGCGGTTCTTTGAATACCCACGATCTGAATCGCAGCTACAACGCGCGTCAGCGTGGCCACGTGAATAACCGCTCGCATGCGGGACACCGGGCGGCTCGCAGCAGTGCGGCTCGCCCCATGCCCATGAAGCGCCCGCGCTAGAAGCCCAGGGGCACAGGCAGGTCGTCCTCCGGTGGCGGGGGACGACCATTCCCGAGATGATCCAAGTAGTGCTCGGGTGCGTTACTGGAAATTGCACCCAGCGCACTCAGGTGTTGCAGGCAGCGATAAACGAGATCCGACGATTGAAACACCTCTTGCGCAAGCAGGGCCAGCTGCTTCAGCTGTTCCGGCTGCATCTGTGCCGCGTCAGTAAAATCCCGTACGTAGACCAGGTCCGCTTCCAGTAGCTGGTTGAGCGGTTTACGTTCGTCGCCGTCCTGCACGAACGGCGCTAGTGGCCAGCGTTTGAGCGCTGCAAAGGTGTGGGGCACCAGCCCCAGTTCACGCAGGGCCCGGTCCACCTGCCACAGGGCAGGCTGCTCTTCGTAGAGCGGCATAAAGGAAATTTCTGTCTGCACCGCAACGGCCGAACTCAGGCGCTGCGTTCCGTGTTCAAAAACGCTCAGCTCAGAGCCCTGCACGTCAATTTTCAGAAAATCGAGCGCACTGATCTCGTCGATCTCATCCAGTCTGCGCGTGGCCAGGCGGCTTTCGCCAGTGATCTCCCCCAGCTCGCTGAAAACATTGAACTGCGCCAGCCGGGCCGGATCGGGACGCAGAAGACTGGTCATGCCGGAGGCGCGGCATTGATAAAGCGTGTGCTCGCGGCCATCGCCGACGGCGTAGGGCAGGTAGGTTTCCAGCGGCCCTGCCTGCGCCTGCAGCTCCTGTAGTGCTTCCGGCTGCGGTTCAAAACCGGTGACGCTGCACAAGCCGGCACGCAGCATATTCAGGTAGGGCGGATCCCCGTCAATGGGATTAGCGCCAATAT
>JABSSV010000109.1 GCA_013213875.1 Lysobacterales bacterium | reverse complement strand
TGTCCATGGCCCGGCCACCCAGCACGTAGGACGGTCGCACGACCAGCGGATAGCCGATTTCCTCAGCCAGGCCGATGGCCTGCTCCACGCTGGTGGCGGTGCGGTTTGGCGGCTGACGCAGGCCAAGACGCTCCAGCAGCTGTTGGAAACGCTCACGGTCTTCCGCCAGATCAATAGAATCCGGCGAAGTGCCGATAATGGGCACGCCCGCTGCCTCGAGGCTGCGGGCCAGTTTCAGCGGGGTCTGGCCGCCGTATTGCACGATGAGGCCGGCGGGCTGTTCCCGATGCACGATTTCCAACACGTCTTCCAGCGTCAGCGGCTCAAAATAGAGTCGATCCGAGGTGTCATAGTCCGTCGACACGGTCTCCGGATTGCAGTTGACCATAATGGTCTCGTAGCCATCCTCGCGCAGGGCCAGCGCCGCGTGCACACAGCAGTAATCAAATTCGATGCCCTGACCAATCCGGTTAGGACCACCGCCAAGCACCATGAACTTCTTGCGCTCGGATGGGGCTGCCTCACACTCTTCCTCGTAGGTTGAGTACATGTAGGCGGTGCTGGTGGCGAACTCTGCGGCGCAGGTATCAACACGCTTGTAGACCGGGCGTACGCCCAGTTCATGGCGGTGCTGTCGCAGCTGATCTTCCCCCAGGCCCAGCAGGCCGGCCAATCGACTGTCAGAGAAACCCTTGCGCTTGAGCGCAAACATGCGCGCCTGATCCAGCGCATCCAGACCCTGCTCTACCACCCGTTGCTCTTCAGCGATCAGGTCTTCCACCTGCGCCAGGAACCAGGGATCGATGCCGGTGAGCTGCTGCAACTCTTCAAAACTGATGCCGGCCCGGAAGCCGTCACCGAGATAGAGAATGCGTTCCGGGCCCGCTTCGCGCAGTTCCCGGCGCAGCTCCGCCATTTTTTCCTCACTGCCCCGTGCATCCAGCAGCGAAGCCAGACCATCGTGGCCGGTCTCAAGACTACGCAGGGCTTTCTGTAGCGACTCCTGGAAGGTCCGGCCGATGGACATGGCCTCACCCACGGATTTCATCTGCGTGGTCAGACGCGCATCGGCGGCTGGAAATTTCTCAAAGGCAAAGCGCGGAATCTTGGTCACGACGTAGTCAATGGCCGGCTCGAAGGATGCCGGGGTAGCGCCACCAGTGATCTCGTTACGCAGCTCATCCAGCGTGAAGCCCACCGCCAGCTTGGCCGCCACCTTAGCGATGGGGAAGCCCGTGGCTTTCGAAGCCAGCGCCGAGGAACGTGATACGCGCGGGTTCATCTCGATAATGATCACGCGCCCGTCTTCCGGGTTTACGGCGAACTGCACGTTGGAGCCGCCCGTATCCACACCGATCTTGCGCAGCACCGCCAGGGAGGCATCACGCAGCCGCTGATACTCCTTATCGGTCAGGGTAAGCGCCGGCGCCACGGTAATGGAATCACCGGTATGAATACCCATGGGATCGAAGTTCTCGATGGAGCACACGATGATGCAGTTATCAGCGCTGTCCCGCACCACCTCCATCTCGTATTCCTTCCAACCGAGGATGGATTCCTCAATCATGACCTCGGTGGTGGGCGACAGCTCCAGTCCACGGCTGACGATGTCCTCAAACTCTTCCCGGTTGTAGGCAATACCACCACCGGACCCGCCCATGGTGAAGGACGGACGGATGATGATGGGATAACCAATGGAAACCTGCTTTTCCAGGGCCTCTTCCAGCGTGTGCGCGATTTCCGCCCGGGTACAGTCCAGCCCGATCTCCAGCATGGCGTCGCGGAACTGTTCCCGGTCTTCCGCCATATCGATGGCCTCGCGGGTCGCGCCAATCATCTCCACACCGTGCGCTTCCAGCACACCGTGCCGGACCAGATCCAGAGCGCAGTTCAGCGCCGTCTGCCCGCCCATGGTGGGCAGCAGCACATCGGGCTGCTCCTTCTCGATGATGCGCGCCACCGTCTGCCACTCGATGGGCTCGATGTAGACCGCATCGGCCGTCTCCGGATCGGTCATGATGGTGGCCGGATTGGAGTTGACCAGAATCACCCGGTAGCCCTCTTCGCGCAGGGCCTTGCAGGCCTGGGCGCCGGAATAGTCGAACTCGCAGGCCTGGCCGATCACAATCGGGCCGGCGCCAATGATCAGCACACTTTTAATATCGGTTCTTTTTGGCACGGTGTCGCTCTATCTGTCTATTTATCAATAACTAACAGTATTTAATTAATTTACTTTCATGCTTCTTGCGTGACCGCCTGACGGCCTGAACGCGCTTCCATATGCGCGATGAAACGGTCAAACAGCGGCTGGATATCATGGGGTCCGGGACTGGCCTCCGGGTGACCCTGGAAGCTGTAGGCCGCGCGGTCGGTAAAGGCAATACCCTGCAAGCTGTCATCAAACAGCGAGCGGTGGGTGCTGCGCAAGCGCTCCGGCAGCGAGTCCTCGTCCACGGCGAAGCCATGGTTCTGGCTGGTGATCATCACCTGCTTGCTGTCCAGATCCTGAACCGGATGATTGGCACCATGATGGCCAAACTTCATCTTCTGGGTCCGCGCACCGGCGGCCAGGGCCAGCAGCTGATGCCCCAGGCAAATACCAAAAATAGGCAGGTCCGTTTCCAGCAGCGCCCGAATCGCCTCAATAGCGTAGTCACAGGGCTCCGGATCACCGGGGCCGTTGGACAGGAACACGCCATCCGGATTCAGTGCCAGGACCTGACTGGCCGGGGTGTTAGCCGGCACCACGGTCATGCGGCAGCCGCGATCCGCCAGCATGCGCAGAATGTTGCGCTTGATACCAAAGTCATAGGCCACCACGTGGAAGCGCTCATCACTGGTGGCCCATTCGCCGCTGTCCAGGTCCAGGCTGCCCTCGCTCCAGCTGTAAGCGCTGGCCGTGGTGACCTCCCGCGCGAGATCCATGCCAGCCATGCCGGGAAAAGCCTGGGCCTTGGCCAGCGCCTCCGCCTCATCCACCGTCTCGCCACACAGCAGGCAGCCACCCTGAGCGCCTTTTTCGCGCAGGATGCGGGTCAGGCGGCGCGTATCGATACCCGCAATACCCACCACCTGGTGGCGCTGCAGATACTCGGTCAGCGTCTCCTCACTGCGCCAGTTGCTGGTCAGGAGCGGCAAGTCACGGATGATCAGGCCGGCCGCCATGGGGCCTGCTGCCTCTTCGTCCGCGGCATTGCAGCCCGTGTTGCCGATATGGGGGAACGTCAGCGTCACCAGCTGACGGGCATAGGAAGGATCGGTCAAGATCTCCTGGTAGCCGGTCATGGCAGTGTTGAACACCACCTCACCGACGCTTTCTCCAGCTGCACCGATCGCCTGTCCATGGAAGATGCTGCCATCTGCCAGTGCGAGAATTGCTTTGAGGGCCAAAGCCTACCTCCAGATACGCGAAACGGGAAAGCCCGTTGAGGCTGTTCCCGCTTAGATGTCTATGGTTTTTCCACCCGGGGCAGCAGCCAAGCAGCTAGCACCGGACATCGTGTTCTAAGCGACAGGATTGTACTGGATAGGCCCTTTCCAAGTCCATGAAAAAGACACGGGAAAGGTGTTTTATGCGGCTGTCAGGGCCCCTTGGAACCCAGCCACTGGTCGGGACCGTAGAAACCGGCTGGCTGCTGCAACAGCCAGCGCGCTGCGCGCAGGGCACCGGCGGCAAAGAGATCGCGGTCCTGCGCCTGATGCTGCAGCGTCAGCGTTTCATGCGGCAGCTCAAAACGCACGCTGTGATCACCGACCACCTCGCCTTCGCGGCGGCTTTCAATGGGCAGGTCCTCACGCCCCAGCGATGCCCGGAGAGCCAATGCGGTACCCGAGGGCGCGTCCTGCTTGTGCACATGATGCACGTCCAGCAAAGAGACCTTGGCCTCGGTGCCCAGTAGTTGTTGCAGCCGGGGCAGCAATAAACGCAGCGCGTTGAGACCGGGACTGAAGTTGCTGGCGTGCAGGACTGGCACCTTGGCCGCCGCCTGCTCCAGCGCCTCCCACTGGGCCGCGTGGAGGCCCGTGGTGCCGCTCACCAGCGGCACACCATGCGCGCCACACCAGTGGGCCGCGGCCACCGCCCCATCTGGCAGGCTGAAATCGATTAACACATCCACCGCAGGCAGCCCTGCCAACGACCCCACCCTGGGCAACCTAAGCGCACCAGACTGCTGGCGGTCCACCACCGCGACCAGCGCCATGCCCGCATCGGCAGCCATGGCCGCCACGCGCGCACCCATTCGTCCGGCACCATGCACTGCCAGGCGGGGTGCGCCGTCCATCAGGAGGTCATCCGGTCAAAGAACTCACGCACGCCCTGCAGCCAGGAATGGGAGCGCGGGTTGTGCTGGGAGTTGGCATCGGTATAGCTGGCCTGAAATTGCTGCAACAGCTCCTTCTGCTCCCGCGTCAGACGCACGGGCGTCTCCAGCGCCACGCGACACATGAGATCGCCGCGGCTTCTGGAGCGCACGGACTGCACGCCCTTGCCACGCAGGCGGAACATTTTGCCGCTCTGCGTTTCCGCTGGAATCTTCAGCTTCACCTGCCCGTCTAGCGTGGGCAGATCCAACTCACCGCCCAGCGCTGCGGTAGCAAAGGGAATGGGCACCTCACAGTAAAGATTGTCGCCATCACGCTCGAAGATCGGATGAGGACGCACGCGCACTTCCACGTAGAGATCACCCGGCGCGGCCCCGTTGGGGCCCGCTTCGCCTTCACCGGCCAGGCGAATCCGGTCGCCATTGTCAACGCCCGCAGGCACCTTCACCGCCAGCGTGCGCGTTTCTCTAACACGACCCTGGCCGTTACAGTTGCTGCAGGGGTTGGCGATACGCTGGCCGGTGCCATGGCAGCTCGGGCAGGTCTGCTGCACGGAAAAAATCCCCTGCTGCATGCGCACCTGGCCCACACCGCCGCAGGTATCACAGGTCTCCGTCTTCCCGTCCGTGGCGCCAGAGCCATCACAGACTTTACAGACGCCGAGGGTAGGAACGCGGATTTCACGCTCCACACCGGAAACGGCCTCTTCCAGATCCAACTCCATGGCAAAGCGCAGATCTGACCCACGCTGGGTCTGCCGCGAAGCGCGGCCACCGCGGCCAAAAATATCGCCAAAGATATCGCCGAAGATGTCACCGGGGTCACCGTGGAAGCCGCCACCCGGCCCGCCAGCAGCCGCCGGGTCTACGCCCGCATGGCCAAACTGGTCATAGGCCGCCCGCTTTTGGTCATCCTTTAGTACGTCATAGGCCTCCTGGGCCTCGGTAAACTTCTGCTGGGCGGCCTCATCATCCGGATTGCGGTCCGGATGATGCTTCATGGCCAGTCGCCGATAGGCTTTTTTGATGTCCGCGGCGTTCGCTCCCCGTTCGACGCCGAGCACCTCGTAGTAATCGCGTTTTGCCATCGCTGTTCTGTTCCTGTTTCGCGCCGTGCCAATCCCTCCCGGTGGCCGCACGCTTGAGCTTCGTCTGCAGTTGAGATGCGGCTTAAAACCAAGGGTTTCAAGCGCCCGGCACGGAAAGTCGCCGCGCCCTTGGCGACGGCTGTCCGTCACACTCAGCGCCCAGGCCGAGCCTCAGGTGACGTCCCGTCCGGCCCACTGAAAAGCTTGCCGAAAAAAGATACTTTTCTCATAAAAAACCCCGCAAAACGCGGGGTTTTTTATTTACTTAAGAGCTTTTATTAAGAAGCTTTCTTATCTTCGTCCACTTCTTCAAACTCGGCGTCAACCACGTCGTCAGCGGCGGCTTCCGGGCTGTCAGCCTGCTCGGCCTCCGCCTGCGCTTCCGCTGCCGCCTGCTGGTAGATAACCTGCCCCGCCTGGGACAGCTGCTCCACCGCCGCATCGATGGCCGCCTTATCATCGCCCTTCATGGCCTCTTCCACCTTGGCCAGAGCTGCTTCGATATTGGCGCGGTCTTCGTTGCCGACCTTCTCACCCATATCTTTCAGCGTGCTCTTGGTTGCATGGACCATGGCGTCTGCCTGGTTACGGGCCGTGACCAACTCCTGGAACTGACGGTCTTCCTCAGCATGCGCTTCGGCGTCTTCCACCATTTTGTTGATCTCGTCCTCAGACAAACCGGAGCCTGCTTTAATCTCGATGCGCTGCTCCTTACCGGTGGCCTGGTCCTTGGCGCTCACATGCATGATGCCATTCGCATCGATATCGAAGGTCACTTCGATCTGCGGCATGCCGCGCGGTGCGGGCTGAATACCCGCCAGATCGAAACGCGCTAGCGACTTGTTGGCCGATGCCATGTCACGCTCGCCCTGGAGCACATGCACGGTGACCGCAGTCTGGTTGTCTTCCGCCGTGGAGAAGGTCTGCGATGCCTTGGTGGGAATCGTCGTGTTCTTCTCGATCAGCTTGGTCATGACGCCACCCAGGGTTTCAATACCCAGCGACAGCGGGGTCACGTCCAGCAGCAGCACATCTTTCACGTCACCGGCCAGCACGCCACCCTGG
>JABSSV010000108.1 GCA_013213875.1 Lysobacterales bacterium | reverse complement strand
GGCTTTGCGCAAGGTGCATTCTCAGCATTTGCGAACGCTGACGCTTACCATTCCTCCGGATCTGAATTTCTATGGCGAGGAGCGGGATCTGCTGGAGCTGCTGGGTAATCTGCTGGAAAACGCTTGCAAATATGGCGCGGGTGAAGTCCATTGCAGCGCCCGGCAGGAAGGTGGTGGCCAACGTCCGGGCCTGCGCTTGGTGGTGGAGAGCGACGGTGATTACGTGGATCTAAATGCCTATGTGCAGCGCGGCCGACGCGGTGATGAGCGCGCCGAAGGTCATGGTCTCGGGCTGACCATTGTCAGTGAAGTGGCCAGCATCTATGGTGGCGACTTGGCCTTTGCCAGGGGTAAGCTGGGAGGGCCCCGCGTCACCGTGACCCTGCCCCCAGCCGGAGTGTGAGTTTTGGAACGTCTGCTGCAAATTATGCGCCGCCTCCGTGACCCGGAGCAGGGCTGTCCCTGGGATGTGGCCCAGAATTTTGCCAGCATCGCCCCCTATACCATTGAAGAGGCCTATGAGGTCGCCGATGCGATTCGCCGTAATGATCAGCACGACCTCTGTGATGAGCTGGGCGATCTGCTGCTGCAGGTGGTATTCCATGCGCAGATGGCGGATGAGGCGGGCTGGTTCGGGTTTCAGGATGTCGTAACCTCCATCAGTGACAAGATGGAACGACGCCACCCGCATGTATTCGCGGACGCTGATATTCAAACGGCGGATGCGCAGGCGGTGGCCTGGGAGGTCAGCAAGGCGGAAGAGCGAGCCGCCCGGGGCATGACCAGCCTTATGGATGGCGTCGCGCCGGGCCTGCCCGAATGGATGCGCGCCAAAAAGCTACAGAAACGGGCGGCGGAGGCGGGTTTTGACTGGCCCGGTCCGGCCCCGGTGCTCGACAAGCTCGAGGAAGAGGGCGCGGAGTTGCGCGAGGCCATCGCGACCGATGATGCTGAACATGTGGCGGAGGAACTCGGTGATCTGCTGTTTGCTGCGGTCAATCTGGCGCGGCAGTTGAAGATTGATCCGGGGGTCGCCTTGCGTGCGGCGAACGCTAAATTTGAGGCGCGTTTTCGGGCCATGGAGACGGCGGCCGGTGGTACCAAAGCTTTTTCTGAGTTGAATCTGGAGCAGCAGGAAGCGCTCTGGCAACAGATAAAAAAGACGGGTTAACGAGGGTCTATGAACGATTTCCTGCAGTCATTGCACACGGAAAGCCTGCTTCTGGGGCTGCTGCTGGGCGTGGGGCTGGCGACGTTGGCGGCTTTTCTGAGCTGGCGCGCCGGACGTCGCGTGGCGGCAGCAGAAGCGGCTCCGGCGCAGGCGGCCCTGAGGCAGCGCCTGGAAGAAGAAGCGGGTGCGCGGCAAGAGCTCGAGTCTGCCCTGGCTGAGCGCACCGAGGCCTTGCAGGCAGGTCGTGAGGAACTGGCCGGTTTGCGTACGCGCCTGGAATCTCAACAGCAGCATTTTGCCGAAGCTCAGGAACAGCGCCGGGCGCAGCAGCAACAATACACGGCGGATCGCGATGCGGCCGAGCGTCGTCATCAGGAAGCCTTGTCGCAGGCTACGGCGGAGCATAAAAAGGATCGCGAGCAAGCCGAGCAGCGGCTGAAAGAGCAGTTCGAACGCTTGGCCGGGTCAATATTTGAGGAGCGGGCGAAACGTTTCACGGAGCTGAGCAATGAGCAGCTGGGTAATATTCTGAAACCGCTCAGCAAGGACCTGGAAAGCTTCCGTAGCCGCGTCGATGACACGCACCGGATCGAAGCGGAATTGCACGCGGCCCTGCGCGAAAAAATTGATGTGCTGGCCGGCACCAACAAACAGCTGAATGAAGAGGCGCAGGCGCTGACCAAGGCCCTCACCGGTGACGTTCGCAGTCAGGGTGGCTGGGGTGAGCAGCAGTTGGAAAAGCTGCTGGAATTGGCGGGCCTGCTGCCGGGCGAGCACTATCATACGCAGCTGACCGTAAAGGGCCAGAACGGCGAGTCGCTGCGTCCGGATCTGGTGCTGAGCCTGCCGGAGCAGCGCAGCATCGTGATCGATTCCAAGGTATCCCTGACCGCCTGGACGCGCTATCAGGCGGCAGCGGATGCCGCGGCGCAGGAGCGCGAGCTGAACGATCATGCGCGCTCCATTCGCAGCCATATCGATGGGCTGGCGCGCAAAAACTATGCAGATGTGGAAGAACTGAATGCGCTGGATTTTGTGCTGATGTTCGTGCCCATTGAGTCGGCCCTGATCGCAGCCCTGAGGGCCGATCCGGCCCTGCCGGAATACGCGCTGCAAAAGCGCGTTGCATTGCTGTCACCGGCTAATTTCCTGGCTACGGTGCGCACCGTGGCATCGATCTGGATGGTGCACAAGCAGAACACCAATGCCCGCGATATTGCGGCCCGAGCCGGCCGTCTTTACGACAAGTTTGTTGGCTTCACGGGCAACCTGCAGGAGGTGGGTTCCCGGCTGGAGCAGGCTCAGGGCGCTTACGACAAAGCCTTTTCCCAACTCTCCAAGGGGCGTGGCAACCTACTGAATCAGGTGGAGGACTTGCGTAAGCTTGGTGCGCGTCACCAGAAGCAGCTGGACGCGGCCCTGACCGAGCGTCTTGAACAGGATGCGGACAGCGCCGGCGACACGCCGTTGAAGCTGGTCACCGGTGAGGAGGATTCTCAGGCCTAGCTGCGCCAGCGCCCGCCGCTGATGCGTTCCAGGCCGGCCAGGTCGGGCCGCGTGCTGACCTTTTCAAAGCCAGCCCCATGCAGCAGTTCCCGTACGGCGGAACCCTGCTCATGACCGTGCTCGAAGAGCAGCCAGCCAGCCGGCTGTAGCACAGCCGGTGCTTCGCTAATGATGTCGCGGTAGGCAACCAGCGCGTCGGCGCCGGGGCTGAGTGCAGCGCGCGGCTCAAAGCGGCAGTCGCCCTGTTGCAGATGGGGATCATCGGCCGCGACATAGGGTGGGTTGCTCACTAGCAGCTCGAAGCTTCCCTGCAGGGGCGTGGTCCAGGAGCCCTGATGGAACTGCACCTTATCCAGACCCAGCGCGCTGGCATTGCGACGCGCGGTTTCCAGGGCGCCGGCGCTGCAATCTGTGGCGTGAATATCGGCCCCGGGTCGCTCGCTGGCCAGCGCCAGAGCGATGGCGCCGGAGCCGGTACCCAGATCGGCTGCGCGCGCTGAGCCCGCCAACAGCTCCAGGCCCCACTCAACCAGGAGCTCCGTTTCCGGTCGGGGAATCAGTACCTCCGGGTTGACCTCCAGTTCCAGTGACCAGAAGCTGCGCACGCCCGCCAGGTAGGCCATGGGTTCGCCCTGCAGGCGACGCTCAAGCAGCGCCCCAAAGCGCTTCAGTTCGGCCTGATCAAGCATCTGTTCCGGGTAGGCAAAAAGGTGGCTGCGTGGCACGCCCAGGGCCTGGCACATCAACAGGTCGGCCTCCAGCCGCGGGCTGGCGGTCGCGTCGCCCTGTGCCGCCAGACGCTGTTGTGCAGCGTTCAATTGCTCGGCCAGTGTCATGCTCATACTCGGCGTTAGGGCCAGCGGGCCGGATCTGACCCGGCCCGTTGTCTACTCAGCTGTCCTCGGCCTGTCTGGCCTGGCCGAAGGGGTGCGGATGCTTCGCTTCCTCTTTGCGCCCCGGCATCAGCTGTCGCAACGCTTCCCGCCACCAGTCACCAATGTCATGCAGGATGACGTAGAGGGACGGGATCAGTAGCAGCGTGATAAAGGTAGCAAACACGATTCCAAAGGCCAGCGAGGCGGCCATGGGGATGACCAGTTGCGCCTGCAGACTTTTCTCGAAGATGGTAATCGGCGCCAGACCCAGGAAGGTGGTCAGGGAGGTCAGCAGGATGGGCCGGAAACGCACGCGGGAGGCGTCGATCACCGCCGTCATCAGCGGCACGCCCCGGGCGCGTTCCTTGTTCATGTAGTCCACCAAGATCAGGCTGTCGTTGACCACCACGCCGGACAGGGCAATGATGCCAAAGTAGCTAAACATGGACACGGGAATGCCCAGTATCCAGTGACCCACCAGAGCGCCAATCGTGCCGAAGGGGATGACTGACATGATCAGCAGGGGCTGGGAGTAGGAGCGCAGCGGGATGGCCATGAGTGCATAGATCAGAAACAGGGCCAGTAGCGCACCACCCAGCAGTTCGTCCTGCACCTCGGCTGCTGCCTGGCTGGAACCACTCAGCCGGGACCGCACGCCGGGGAACTGGGCCAGTACCTCGGGCAGTTCGCGTCGCAGGATGTCGGCGGTAATCTTTTCCGGCTCGGCAATTTCCTTGTCTACCTCCGCCGTGATACGAATGGCCCGCTCGCGGTCGAACCGTTGGATAAACAGCGGGCTTTCGGTCTCTTCCACTTCCGCCACGCTGGCGAAGGGTACCCGGCCGCCGTTGGGCGTGCGGATGCGCATGTTGTCGAGATAGCCCACCGAGTCGCGCTCATCAGCCGGATAACGCACCATGACCCGCACTTCGTCCTGACCGCGCTGCACGCGCTGCACTTCATCGCCGTAGAAGCCGGCCCGGACCTGGCTGGCCAGATCGTTCAACGTCAGCCCCAGTGTTTCCGCTTCCGGCTTGATGTTCAGTTTGATTTCCGGCCGGCCACGTTCATAGCTATTGCGGATGTCGTAAACGCCGGTGTAGTTGGAGATGCGACGCTCCAATTCCTGGGAAGCACGCGCGACCTGATCGATATTGGCACCGATCAGCTGGATGGAGACGGCGGCGCCCCCGCCGGGGCCAGCCGCGCGGTTACTGAAGCCCAGCTGCTTCACGCCGGGCAGATCACCCACCTGCTCGCGCCAAACGCGCAGGACTTCGGCGCCTGAAGGGCCTGCATCCTCGTTCTTGACCAGCTCGGTGATCACCTGCCCGGAGGTTTCGCCCCGGGTGACCGCCAGCGCATGGTTGACGACTGCGCCTGATTCCTGACCCTGATCGCGGCTGAGCTGTCGGTCCGCTGCGTAGAGGCCATCCACCAACTGCCGCAAGGCAATCTGGGTCTGGGTCGCGGGCGTGCCCTCATTCATCTCCAGTTCGACCTGCAGAAAGTCTGAGGCGGTATCCGGGAAAAACACCGTGCGCAGTACGCCGCCGACCACGAGGCCGATAGACAGGATCAGCAGGGCGATAAAGGTGGCGACGGTCAAATAGCGCCGTTTGACGGCTTTTTCCAGCACCGGTGCATAGTAACGGTCCACAATCTTGTGCAGCCCTTCGGAGAAAAAGCGCTGAAAGCGGATAAAGGGGTTGGTGGTTTCCGGGCCATAATGCTTAACCTTCATGTGCGCCAGGTGAGCCGGCAAAATCAGCTTC
>JABSSV010000107.1 GCA_013213875.1 Lysobacterales bacterium | reverse complement strand
GGGAAGCATAAATACCACAGCCCTGCGCGCAACGATGTCGGCACCCCGTGCCGGGACCTAATTCCTGATCGAGAATGGTGGCGGTCAGCCAGCCCTCACAGCAGGCCTGACAGTCACCGCACTCCCGTGCTACAGAGGGCATGGGCGAGCTACTCATCGGCAGCCTCTCGCCACACGGACCAGAGCCAATTGCCGCGCACTAGCCCAGCTCTCGCCTGACCACTGCTGCCAGTTCCTCGGCCAGCTGTTGGACCTGTTCGCCGTCTTCGCCCTCCAGCGTGACCCGGATCAGCGGTTCCGTACCCGAGGAGCGCAAGATGACCCGCCCGCGTGTGCCCATGCGCGCTTCAACAGCCTCGCGGGCCTTGCGCACGGGTTCACAGTCTTCCAGACGCGCACGCGCGGTGGCTGCCACTGGTACGTTTATCATGACCTGCGGCATTTTCTGCATGCCCTCGCAAAGCTCTGCCAGTGACCGGCCCGAACGTGCCATCACCTCCAGCACCTGCAAGGCACTGACAATGCCGTCCCCGGTACTGGTGCGATCCAGACACAGCATGTGGCCGGACGCCTCGCCACCGAGCACCCAGCCTTTCTCCACCAGCGCCTGATGGATAAAGCGATCGCCAACCGCCGTGCGCAGGAAAGGAATTTCCAAGGCCTGCAGCGCCAGCTCAAGGCCCAGATTGCTCATGACCGTGCCCACCACACCACCGGGCAGATCGCCGGCCGCCTTACGCGCCTGAGCCAGCACGTAAAGCATATCATCACCGTTTACCGTGCGCCCCTGATGGTCAATCATGATGAGCCGGTCACCATCACCGTCAAAGGCCACGCCGGCATCCGCGCCCTCGGCCAACACCGCCGCCCGCAGTGCCTCCGGATTGGTGGAGCCAAAACCATCATTGATATTCATGCCGTCCGGTTTGTTACCGATCACGTGCACTTTGGCACCCAGCTCCCGGAGCACCGCCGGCCCCACCTTATAGGTCGAGCCGTTGGCACAATCAACCACCAGCCGCAGGCCGTTAAAGAGGGTGCCAAAAGGCACCGTGCCCTTACAGAATTCAATGTAGCGCCCGGCCGCATCTTCAATTCTTTTGGCCTTGCCCATATGACTCGAATCAACGGTCCGAAACGGCTGTCCCAATTCGGCCTCAATCGCATCCTCAACCGCATCGGGTAACTTTTCGCCTTCCGCAGAAAAAAACTTGATGCCGTTGTCGTAGAAAGGATTATGGGAGGCACTGATCACGATACCGGCACAGGCGTAGAGCGTGCGGGTCAGATAGGCAACGGCCGGCGTGGGCATGGGACCGAGCAGGGCCACATTGGCACCGGCCGCGGCCAGTCCTGCCTCCAGCGCAGACTCAAACATGTAGCCGGAGATCCGGGTGTCCTTACCGATCACTACCGCACGCCGCTCGCCAGCAGCGAGCACGGCACCGGCGGCGCGCCCAAGGCGCAGCATGAAGTCAGCCGTGATGGGCACTTCACCGACGCGCCCACGGATCCCGTCCGTTCCAAAGTATCGTCTGCTCATGCGCGCATTCTAACCTGCTGGGCCGTTCAGGGCAGCGTAGACACGCAGCATGTCCCGGTGCTCGGCCACGTCATGGACCCGCAGGATCGCAGCACCGCCCTGGAGGGCTGCCTGCCCAAGTGCCAGTGAACCAGCCAGACGCTCATCTACGGCGCGCTCCGTCAGCGCCTGCAGCATGGACTTGCGCGATAAACCCGCCAGCACCGGATAGTCATGGCCACACAGGCGCGGCAGGCCGCGCAGTAGTGCCAGATTGTGTGCCAGCGTCTTGCCAAAGCCAAAACCGGGGTCCAGCAGGATAAGGGACCGGTCAATCCCGGCTGCCTGCGCCAGCCGGGCCCGTTCCAGCAGAAAGCTCTCGACCTCGGCAACCACATCCTCATAGTGGGGCGCGCTCTGCATAGTGCGTGGCTCGCCCTGCATATGCATCAGACACACGGGCAATCCGGTGGCCGCCGCCGCTTCCAGCGCACCGGGACGGCGCAAACCATACACGTCGTTGATTAGCCCCGCCCCCGCCGCTGCCGCCGCCGTCATGACACCCGCCTTGCTGCTATCAATGGAAATCACCGCATGGGTCGCAGCGCTCAGGGCCTCAATGACCGGCAGAATCCGATCCAGCTCTTCCTGCTCGCTTACCGCTGCCGCCCCGGGTCGGGTTGATTCACCGCCAATGTCGATGATGTCGGCACCGGCCTCCACCATGGCCAGCGCGTGGTCCATCGCCGCCGTGCGCCCGAGCCACTTGCCGCCATCGGAAAAGGAATCCGGCGTCACATTCAAAACGCCCATCAGCAGCGGGCCAGCCGCCAGCTGCTGCATCAGTGTTGTGCTAGCCATGCTTTATTGGTTCCAAAAAAACAGCGCCCGGAGGCGCTGTTCTGTGAGTGGGTCAGGTCTGACCGGCGGGCCCGCCGATGGGCGCGGGGTCATCCCGCTCCTGGTCAGCCGCAGCGGCAGCGGTAGCACCGCCACCATCACCCGTATCGCCCGTTGAACCGTTGTTGTCAGACCAGTGTTCCGGTGGACCCGGTTCCCGACCTTCCATAATGGCATCGATCTGCGCCGTATCGATGGTCTCGTAGCGCATGAGTGCCTCGGCCATCATCTCCAGCTTGTCGCGGTTGTCCACCAGCAGCTGCTTGGCATGGTCGTGGGCCGAATCGATGATCTGGCGCACTTCCGCGTCAATACGACGCGCCGTGTCATCGGACACGTGCTTGTGCTGCGTGACCGAACGGCCGAGAAACACCTCATCCTCATCCTCCGTGTAAGTGAGCGGACCGAGCGCCTCGGTCAAACCCCACTTGGTCACCATATTGCGAGCTATGGAGGTGGCACGTTCGATATCGTTGGATGCGCCCGTGGTGACATTTTCGTCACCGTAGATCAGGGCCTCTGCGACGCGGCCTCCAAACAGACTGGCCAGCTGGCTCTCCAGCTGAATACGCGACACGCTGTACTTGTCCTGCTCCGGCAGGAACATGGTCACGCCCAGCGCCCGTCCCCGGGGAATGATGGTGACCTTGTAGACCGGATCATGTTCCGGCACCAGACGGCCTACGATGGCGTGCCCGGCCTCGTGATAGGCCGTGAGACGCTTTTCCTTGTCAGACATCACCATGGAGCGCCGTTCCGTGCCCATGAGGATCTTGTCCTTGGCTCGTTCCATGTGGTCCTGGGTCACCTCGCTGGCATTATCCCGCGCTGCAAACAACGCGGCCTCGTTCACCAGGTTGGCCAGATCCGCACCGGAGAAGCCAGGCGTACCACGGGCAATGACGCGCGCGTCCACCTGGTCAGCGATGGGCACCTTGCGCATGTGCACCTTCAGAATCGCTTCGCGACCCAGAATATCGGGCAGCGGCACCACCACCTGACGGTCGAAACGACCGGGGCGCAGCAGGGCCGGATCAAGCACGTCCGGACGGTTGGTGGCCGCAATCACAATTACGCCTTCGCCACCTTCGAATCCGTCCATTTCAACCAGCAACTGGTTCAGGGTCTGCTCGCGCTCATCGTGCCCCCCACCGAGTCCCGCACCGCGATGGCGACCCACGGCGTCAATCTCATCGATAAAGATGATGCAAGGCGCGTGCTTTTTGGCCGTCTCGAACATATCACGCACGCGACTGGCGCCCACGCCCACAAACATTTCCACAAAGTCGGAACCGGAGATAGAGAAGAACGGCACCTTGGCCTCACCCGCGATCGCCCGCGCCAGCAGGGTCTTACCCGTGCCAGGCGAACCCACCATGAGAATGCCACGCGGAATGTGCCCGCCCAGCTTCTGGAATTTGCCCGGGTTACGCAGGAACTCCACCAGCTCACCCACTTCCTCTTTGGCCTCTTCCACACCGGCCACGTCAGCAAAGGTTACATTGACCTGATCTTCGCCCTGGAGCTTGGCGCGGCTCTTACCGAAACTCATGGCGCCGCGGCCGCCCATGCCGCCCTGCATCTGACGCATGAAGTAGACCCACAGACCGATGAGCAGCAACACAGGAATAACGCTGATCAGCAGTTCCGTCAGCACGGATCGTTCCGGCGGCGGTTCCGCGGTTATTTCCACATCGTTTTCCAGCAGTTCATCGACCAGCTTGGGATCCTGCGGACCGCGCGTCAAAAACTCACTACCGGTGGCCGAGCGGCCGCGAATCGTATGGCCTGAGGGGTCGCTCTGTATGTGCACCTCAGTCACGCCACCGCTTCGCACCTCGGCAAGGAAGTCCGAGTAGGACAACTCGTTCTGCTTGCTGCTCACGCCTGCGTAGTGGTTGAAAATGCTCATCAAAACCACTGCGATGATGGCCCAGGTGATGAGGTTTTTCACCAAATCATTGGACGGCTTTTCCTGCTTGTCTCCAGACATAAAAAACCCTGTTCGTAATCAATAATTCTGTCCAGCAGCATGCTGTACAGTTTCAGTCTACTGCACCTTGAGCCCCCGCCCCAACAGGTACACCTCGCGGCTACGGGGCCGGGACGCCGCTGGCTTACGGACTTGCACCTTGTCGAAAGCCGCTCGACATTCCGCCAGAAAGGGATCGAAACCCTCGCCCTGAAACACCTTGGCGAGAAAATCTCCGCCCGGTTTAAGCCATTCGATCGCAAAGGCCAGCGCGAGTTCCGCGAGGTACATGGCGCGCGGTTGGTCTACCGCGCTCATACCACTCATATTGGGGGCCATGTCCGACATCACAAGATCCACCTTGCTACCCGCCAGGGCCTGTTCCAGCGCCTCCAGCGGCTCATCTTCGGTAAAGTCACCGGTAATGATCGCGCAGCGCTCCAGCGGTTCCATAGGCAGTATGTCCAGCGCAAACAGCTGACCACGCCCCCCCAGGGCTTCGAGCGCCACCTGACACCAGGCGCCCGGCGCAGCGCCCAGGTCCACCACCCGCTGCCCCGGCCGGATCAGGCGGTACTTGTCCTGCAACTCCTTGAGCTTGTAAGCCGCGCGCCCCCGATAACCGTCTTTTTGCGACTGCTGCACGAAGGGATCATCGAAATGCTCATTGAGCCAGCGCCGACTGCTTTTACTCCGCCCCATAGCTACCACGCTCCATCACAGCAAACCATGCTGAATGCGCTAGAATAGCTCGCCTTGCCCAAGCAGACGCTGTAACGACTCCAGACCATGACTCTGACCAATTCCCAGAAGCGCTACCTGCGCGGACTCACGCATCATATCAAGCCCGTTGTGATGGTGGCTGAAAAAGGCTTGACCGAGAACGTGATGGCGGCCATCGAAGAGGCCCTGGACCGACATGAGCTGATCAAGGTCAAGCTGCGTGCCGAGCGTGCCGAGCGCCGGGCCTGGAGCGAGGAGATCAGCACCCGCTGCAAGGCGATTCCGGTTCACAGTATCGGACAAACCGCCTGCTTCTACCGCCGCAACCGGAAAGATCCGGTTATCGAATTACCACGGCGTTGAACCGATGACTCAACTCAGCCTGGAACGACCGGGTAACCACCACCATGTGCGTTCGGTAAGCAGTGAAGGGGTCCGTATCGGAGAGCAGATGTTTAACGGCTCGCTGCTGCTGAGCCCGCAGACCATAGATACCTGGCCGCCCCTGTGCCTGACTGATATTAGCGATGAGCACTGGGATCAGGTGCTGTCACTGGAACCGGACGTGGTGCTGTTGGGAACCGGTGTGCAGCAACAGTTTCTGCCACCAGCACAGCTGGCTGCGCTCTACCGGGCCGGGATCGGCATCGAGCAGATGACCACGGAGGCCGCTTGTCGCACCTTCAACGTGCTGGCCGCTGAGGAACGACGCGTGGTGGCCGCGCTTTTGCCTATCCGCGCGATCCGCGCGGGTTAAAGCTAGCTAATCCAGGGAAGGCATCTCCAGCACGCCTTCCTGGCTCGAAATTTCCCGCAAACGCACCAGCGCCGCAATCTGCACCTGACGAACCCGTTCACGGGTGACACCCAGCAGATCACCGACTTCTTCCAGGGTTCTGCGGCCCTTTCCATGCAGCCCAAAGCGGTGCTCCACCACCAGTCGCTGCTGGTCAGGCAGCAATTCCAGCCAGTGACCCAGCAGGTCACCGGCGGCCTGATCTGCGTAGGCAGACTCGGGATCCTGTCCCTTGTCATCGCGCAACATCTCCACCAGGGGGCGATCACTCACGCCGCCGGCGGGCTCATCCGCCGAGGTGGTGGGCTCATTGAGCCGGAACATGCGGTGCATGTCCTCCACCGGTTTATCGATATGCGCCGCAATTTCCTCCGGCGTGGGCCGTCGCGCCAACTGCTGCTCCAGTTCGCGTGAAGCACGCAAAAATCCGGTCAGTTCGCGAATCACATGGATGGGCAGGCGCACCGTGCGACACTGATTCATGATGGCGCGCTCCACCGCCTGACGAATCCACCAGGTAGCGTAGGTTGAGAAGCGACAGCCGCGTTCCGGATCAAACTTTTCCACCGCCCGGATCAGGCCAATATTGCCCTCTTCGATAAGATCGAGCAGCGGCAAACCACGATTGATGTAGGCGCGGGACACTTTGACCACCAGTCGCAGGTTGGCCTGGATCATGCGTTGCCGACTGGCAGCACAACCCTGCATGGCCGCGCGCGTGAGACTCTTTTCTTCGTCCGCACTCAAAAGCGCTGTGCGCCCAATCTCGCTGAGATAGATACGCGTGACATCGCCGTGGTGTGCAGGTCTTGAGCGGGCCTTGGAGGCTTTTGCCGTCGGCACTTTCAGACGGCCCGTTTCACCTTTCGGTGTCGGCGTGGATACTTTTCTTTGACGTTGCGTCGTACCGCCCATGATTACCTCCCCTAAGGAACAATCTGGGTGTCATCGCCCTATGCAATGACTTGGGTCCGACCGTCAGGCGGGATTGTATTCGAACCAGCAGGCGCGAATTCCTGCCCGGTCGGAATAAAAAACTATCACAGATGCGCGCGCCTTGACCAGCGCCAGGCAGGATTCAGCGCTTCGGCAGATAGCGCATGGGGTCCACCGGCTTGCCGTCGCGGCGAATTTCAAAATGTAGAATCTGTTCCTTGCGGTCATTGCGACCGACCTCTGCGATTTTCTGACCCTTGGCGATCACATCGCCCTCTTTCACCAAGCGCACGCGATTATGTCCGTAAGCGCTGAGCATGCGGTCATCATGCTTAATGATCACTAGCTCCCCATAGCCAATCAGCCCATTGCCGCTGTACACCACCTCGCCGGCACCTGCAGCCACCACCTCGCGGCCCTCACGACTGGCGATGTCCAGCCCGTTCCGAGCCGGATCACCCGCCTTGAAACTTCGCAGCACACGCCCTTCAACAGGCCACATCCAGCCCGTGCTGGACACAGGTTTCGGTTGCGCTTTCGCTGGTGCCGCCTTCGGCGCGGCGGCTTTGGGCGCTGGCTTGGCCGCCACCGGAGCCGGGCGTGAGGAGGAAGCCGGTGCCGGGGTCCGCGGTTTCGTGGCCGCTGCATCAGCACGTGTGCTGCTACTGCGCGGCTGCACACCCCGCGTAGAGACCGTGCCCGCTGGGCGCCGTGCAGCACCCGCCGGCGCCCGTAAGCGCAACACCTGATTCGGATAAATGATGTAGGGCGCGTTCAGATCGTTCCAACGGGCCAGTTCGCGCCAATCCAGTCCATATTTAAAAGCGATGCCATGCAAGGTGTCGCCGCGGTAGACCTGATGCAGGCCATCCACGGGAAGTTCAGCCCGGGGCGGCGCGCTGGAACGTTCCACCACGGGCGCTGGCGGCTTGGCGGCACATCCGCCAAGCAACAGCAGACAGCCTGCGCCCAGTAGCCCCCAGCGACTCATAAAGCACCGCCGAAGAAATGCCAGAGCAGCAGCCCAACCGCCACCAGACCAATGGCCAGCCAACCCAGAATATCGATCCAGGCGCGTAACTTGTCCGCAAAGGGCTGGCCACCGATACGGATGAGGCCGGCAACGAGGAAGAACCGCGCACCGCGACCAATCACAGAGCCCAGCAGGAAGGGTAGCAGCGGCATGCCGAGCACACCGGCACTAATTGTGAACACCTTATAGGGGATGGGTGAGAATCCGGCCAGTAAAATGGCCCAGAATCCGTAGCGCTCAAATGCCTGTACCGCATCCTCAAAAGCCGGCGCCCAGTGCGAGGCCATCAACCAGCCCTCAATGCTGGCAAAGGCCAGCTTTCCGACCAGATAGCCAAACAGGCCGCCGAGCACAGAAGTAACCGTGCACAGGGCCGCGTAATGGAGCGCCCGGCGCGGCTTTGCCAGGCTCATGGGCGCCAGCATCACATCCGGCGGAATGGGAAAAAAAGATGACTCGGCGAAGCTCAGCGTGCCGAGATAAACGGGCGCGCGAGGGTGCGCGGCCCAGGTCAGTACGCGATCGTAGAGGCGGCGAAACATGGCCTAGGCCAGCCCGCCCAGCATGGGCACAAATACCACGCCGCCAAGATCCTGCACCTCTTCCCCCTCCTCTGTTCGCTGCAACATGATCAGTCGCTGCTCACCCTTTTCTTCCAGCGGCATGATCAGGCGTCCGCCCGGTGCCAACTGCGCCACCAGATCGGGCGGAATCATGCGCCCCGCGGCAGTGATGATTATTGCATCAAATGGCGCCTGACTGGGCCAGCCAATATGGCCGTCAGCATGCTTGGCATGAATGTTATGCAGGCGTAGTTTGTGGAAAAGCTGACGCGCTGGACGCAGCAATTCCTTGATGCGCTCCACGGTAAACACGTCCTTGACCAGCTGCGCCAGCACCGCAGCCTGGTAACCGGAGCCGGTGCCAACTTCAAGCACCTTGCCTGGCGTACCACCGGCGAGCAGCGCCTCGGTCATGCGCGCCACAATCCACGGCTGCGAGATGGTTTGACTCTGTCCGATGGGCAGGGCCGTGTCTTCATAGGCCCGACTGCTCAGCGCCTCGTCCACAAACTCATGGCGCGGCGTGTTCAGCATGACGGTCAGCACACGCTCGTCCTTGATACCCTTGTCGCGCAGACGATCAACCAGGCGCGCGCGGGTGCCTTTTGACGTCATGCCAATGCCCTGGGAGCCGGCCGGCATTCGGCGCTCAATCACCCGGCGGCCTCCAGGGCAATGTCGGCGACCCAGCCGGACACGCGCTCCAGTGCCTGATAGCGCGTCAGGTCCACATGAATCGGCGTGACGGAGATGTAGCCGCGTCGAATGGCGTCAAAGTCCGTGCCTGGGCCGGCATCTTCTTCTTCGCCGGCCGGACCAATCCAGTACATGGGCCGGCCGCGCGGGTCGCTGGCCGCAATGCATGGCTCGGCCCGATGCCGGTGACCCAGACGGGTGACCTCGAAGCCCTGAATTTCCGACCAGGGCAGATCCGGGATGTTGACGTTGAGGATCGTATCGGCGGGCAGGGGCTGTGCCAGCAACTGTGCGACCAGACGCGCACCCGCTTCGGCACCGCTTTCAAAGTGGCGCGGTCGTTCGTCACAGACCAGCGACAGAGCGATGGCCGGCAAACCGAGAAAACGTCCCTCCATGGCTGCCGCCACGGTGCCGGAGTAGATCACGTCGTCACCCAGATTGGCACCATGATTGATACCCGACACCACCAGATCCGGATCTTTCTCCAGCAGTCCCGTCAAGGCGATATGCACGCAGTCCGTAGGCGTGCCGGCCACACGATGTACGCCAGCGCGTTCCTCATGGATGCGAATCGGTGCATCCAGGGTCAGCGAGTTACTGGCCCCGGAGCAATTGCGGTCCGGCGCAACCACGGTAATTTTTCCCAGCTGTTCCATGCGCGCAGCCAGGGCCTTAATTCCCCGGGCGGACAGGCCGTCGTCATTGCTGATCAGAATATGCATGGTGGACGGAGACTCCTTGCTCTCAGGGGTTCACAACAGCGAACGTTCGGGGTGCTATTGTACGGATTCAAAGCCCGCTCGTGAACGAGAACGAACGCCGTGGACGATAAAAAAGACCCGCTGGACGAAAGCGCACTATTTCGCGAGGCAATGGGCGATGTTACACCGTTGAACAGCACCCCGCGGGTGCCGATCGAACCCTCTAGACCGGCGCCCCGACCGCGTCAACGAGAACGCGATGAGCGAGCCGTGCTGGAGGAATTGCTGGACGCACCGGATCCACGCGAAGAACTAGAACTATTGACCGGGGAGGAACTGCTGTTTCTGCGCGACGGCTATGCGCCCAAGCTTCTGCGGCGTTTAAAACGCGGACACTTCAGTATCAGCGCGGAGCTTGACCTGCACCACATGAATCACGACACGGCACGCAATTCCCTGTTGCAGTTTATCGACGAGTGCCTACAACACGGCGACGGCTGCGTGCGGGTGGTGCATGGCAAAGGGTTGCGGTCAAAAAAGGGGCCGGTACTCAAACGCATGACCAACCGTCTGCTGCGCCGCCACAAAGCGGTGGTGGCTTTTGCCTCCTGCACACCCGCCCAGGGCGGCACCGGTGCGGTCCTGATCCTGCTACGGCAACGACCTGCGCTCTAGCGCACCACGCGCAAGGTGGGCCCGCTTTTCTTGTCGTCGGCGGGCGGATCATCCGGGGGCGTTTCATCGCTGGAATCGGCAAACATCATGCCCTGCCCGTTTTCCCGCGCATAGATTGCCAGAATCCCAGTCATGGGCAGCCAGAGTTCCTGGGGCTGACCACCGAAACGGGCGGAGAAGCTCACCGCATCGTTTTCCATCAGCAGCCCGCGCGTAGCGCTGGGAGAAACGTTCAGAACCACACGCCCATCCTGAATGGCCTGCTCGGGCACCAGCAGACCCGGCGCATCCGCGTCCACGATCAGGTGCGGCGTCAGGTCATTGTCGAGAATCCAGCCGTGCAGCGCGCGCAGCAGATACGGCTTGCTGGACGTCATGGAATCGTTGTCAGCCATGCGGGTCGCCTTTAGGAGGCGTTGAGAATCAATTCGCGTTCGGCCGAGGTCAGACTGGCTTTGAATGAGGGGCGGTTAAACAGGCGTTGGATGTAGCCCTGCACCGCCGTCGCGGATTTACCCAGATTGATGCCGTAGGCGGGCAGACGCCAGAACAGGGGTGCCAGGGTGCAGTCCACCAGGCTCAGCTCGTCACTGAGCAAGAAGTCATGAGACTGGAACAGCTCATTGGCCGCAATGATGCTCTCTTTGAGCTGCTTCCTGGGTGCGTCGGCTTTCTTGCCGGTAGCCGCCTCAATCTCATGCGCCAACGGATACCAGTCGCGCAGGACCCGGTGGTGCACCAGACGCAGACGGGCCCGGGATACAGGGTCCACAGGCATCAGCGGCGGATGGGGGTAGCGCTCGTCCAGATATTCATTGATGACGCCCGCGTCATAGAGCACCAGATCGCGATCCACCAGCGTCGGGGTCTCGTTATAGGGCGTCAGCTCCGCCAGATCTTCCGCGGAAGACGCATCGGCATCCACATCGACAATCTCAACGTTAATGCCCTTTTCGGCGAGCACGAAGCGGACCCGATGGCACTCCAGGCTCTCGGCAGATGAATACAGGGCCATGGTCGCTCGGCCTTTTACAGAAATGGACACAGATAATCTCCGGTCAAACCATCGTCAGTTGCGATGGCATGGTTATTAGTGGACGTCGCGCCAGTATTCGACCTTCAGCAGGTAGGCGAGGAAGGCAAAAAAGGCCATGTAAAGCATGACCCAGACACCGATTTTTTTCCGCTTCAACTGCGCCGGCTCACCGAGGTAATCGATGAAAGCGGCCAGATCCCGCATGCTGTCGTCATAGGCTTCCGGACTCAGGGAACCGGGTTCGACCAGTTCCAGATGGTCAACCACCTGACGCTCGACACCGTTCTCCTCCACCGTCTTGTAGACCGGTTCCTGAATACCCTGCAGCTGCCAGAATACATGCGGCATGGAGGCATTTTCCAGTACCGTGTTGTTCCAGCCGCCATTAGCGTCGCGGTAAAAGCCCAGCATGTAGTTGTATACCCAGTCAGCCCCGCGGGAGCGGCCGATCAGGGACAGGTCCGGCGGCGCCTTGCCAAACCATTGCTCAGCATTTTCCTGGCTCATGGCAATGGTCATGGGGTCACCGATTTTCTGATCAGTAAAGATCAGATTCTTCATGACCATGTCCTCACCCAGTTCCAGGTCCTCCGCCAGCCGGTTATAGCGCATGTACTCGGCACTGTGACAGCCCATGCAGTAGTTCATGAACAGCTGGGCGCCGCGCTGCAGACTGCCCAGATCGTTAATATTGGCTCCGGACGGCTTCAGGTCAGCACCACCACCGGCCGCCAGGGCGCCAGCTGCGGGCAAGGCCAGCAAGGCCACCAGCGCGAGCAGGTTTTTATAATTCTTCATTAGTGAGTCACTCGTTCCGGTTCTGGCTTAACGGCGCCATTCTTGCTGAGGAAAAACAGCAGAATAAAGAAGGCGAAGTAGATAAAGGTCCAGAAGCGCATCTCCCAGGTTTGCGCCGGTGTCCCCTCGGCCATGCCCAGCATGCCCAGTCGCACAAAAGCGATGGCGAAGGTGAATACAAGGATCTTGTACCAGTTGCCCTTGTAGCGAATGGAACGCACCGGTGACCGGTCCAGCCAGGGCAGAAGGAACAGCACACCTACGGACACACCCATGAGCACCACGCCCATCAGCTTATCGGGCACGGCCTTGAGGATCGCGTAGTACGGCGTGAAGTACCAGACCGGCTTGATATGTTCCGGCGTCACCAGCGGGTTAGCCGGAGCGAAGTTGTCATGCTCCAGAAACAGGCCGCCGGCCTCGGGCCAGAAAAAGATCACAAACGCGAAGATCATAAGGAACATGGAGGCGCCAAAAATATCCTTTACCGTGTAGTAAGGATGGAAGGGAATGCCGTCCACGGGCACGCCGTCCTCGTCCTTGTTCTTCTTGATGTCGATGCCATCGGGGTTATTGGAGCCCACCTCGTGCAGCGCCGTGAGGTGCATGGCGACCAGACCGGCCAGAGCCAGCGGCAGCGCGATCACATGCAGCGCAAAGAAGCGGTTGATGGTCGCATCGGAGATAAAGTAATCACCCCGGATCCACTCGGTCAGCGGCTCGCCGATGGCCGGTATGGCGCCGAACAGGTTGATGATGACCTGCGCTCCCCAGTAGGACATCTGACCCCAGGGCAGCACATAGCCAAAGAAGGCCTCGGCCATGAGCAGCAGGTAGATCAGCATGCCAAACACCCAGATCAGCTCACGCGGCTTGCGATGCGAGCCATAGAGCAGGCTGCGGAACATGTGCAGGTACACAATGATGAAGAAGAAGGACGCGCCAGTAGAGTGCATGTAGCGCACCAGCCAGCCCCAATCCACATCGCGCATGATGTATTCAACGGACGCAAAAGCCTCAGCCGCCGAGGGCTTGTAATGCATGGTGAGGAAGATGCCCGTCACAATCTGCATGACCAGTACCAGCAGCGCCAGGCCACCCATGTAGTACCAGAAGTTGAAGTTCTTGGGCGCGTAATACTTGGCCAGATGGGCGTTCCAGAAATCCGTGACCGGCAGGCGCTGGTCCACCCAGTTCAGGAAACTCGTGGCCTGACGGCCAACACCACTCGCTGCTTTACCCATTAGGCTGCTCCTTCCGGATTGACACCGATCAGCACGGTCTGATCATCGAGAAAGCTGTAGGGCGGCACGGTTAGATTGGTCGGTGCCGGCACCCCATTGTAAACGCGACCTGCCATATCGAACTTGGATTTGTGACAGGGGCAGTAAAAGCCCCCCTTCCAGTCATCGTCGAAGGGCTGGGCACCCACCTGCGGGATCAGCTGCGGAACACAGCCTAGGTGCGTGCAGTGCATGTTCACTACCAGAAATTGCGCATTGCTGGCACGCGCCTCGTTAACAGCGTAGCCCGGCTGGATTGATTCGGCCGAATTCGGATCACGAAGCCGGTCGTCCAGCGACGGCAGATCTTCAATCATACGCTCGTCACGGCGCAGAATGCCGATGGTCTGGCCACGCCACTGCACCTTCAGAATCTGTCCGAAGTCCAGCTTGCCCACGTTCACTTCAACCGGCGCGCCAACCGCCTTGGCCTTGGCGCTTGGAAGCCAGGTAGAGATAAACGGCACGGCGGCCAAACCGACTCCCACGGCCCCCACGGCCGAGGTGGTGGCGAGGAGAAACCTGCGCCGTTCCTTATTCACGCCATCAGCTGACATGTGCTACTCCAGGATGTTTCCAGCCGGACTCCCTGCGATTGCGGCAGGACCGGTGGTTGATTTGAATAGAATGGGCTCAACGTTGTTGTGCATTGCCAAATTCATGGTCGCCGTCTTGTGGTGCCTTTCAGGCGGGCAAATGCAGTCAACAGTCGCGCTGTGTTTCGCCTCCTCCCCGCGAAACAACGAGGCCTTTCTGGCCCCTGTTTTTGCTTATACGTCGCTGTACCCGGAACAGTCTCTGATTTTATCCGATTTGCCTCATGCGAGACAATCGCTTTAAAGCTAGAATGTGGCCGTGATTGATCAAACCAAACGCCGCGCGTCGCGATCTGCACAGCGAGCCACCCCATGAAGCGCGGTAACAGCCTGCTGATCTTCCTTCTGCAATCGGTTGCGGCCGGCCTGGCGCTCGCTTTTATTGTGATTCTCAGCGTGCCGTCACTGCGCCATGCGCTGCAATCCCATCTGCGCACCGAGGCGCCCACGCCCACGGTGACCACTTTCGCTGACGCGGTCGATCGCACGGCCCCCTCGGTCGTGAGCATCTACACGCAAACCGTTGAGTTGCAGGAGATTGGTCCGGAACTGCAGCGCATCATGGGGCGCCAATATGTGCGCCGCAACAGCCGCGATATGGGGTCTGGCGTACTGATTCGCGAGGACGGCTACATCCTGACCAACAATCATGTGGTCAGTGACGTTTCAAATATTCAGGTTGGACTCTGGGATGGTCGCTTTGCCAGCGCCGAGATCGTTGGCTCTGACCCGGCCACCGATTTGGCAGTGCTGCGGGTTGATCTGAACGGACTGCCCACTGCCCCGCTGGCCATGGACAGCGCACCGCGCGTGGGCGACGTGGTGCTTGCCATCGGCAACGCCCTGGGCCTGAGCCATACGGTGACCATGGGTATTGTCAGCGCCACCGGTCGCAACGACCTGCGCTCGGTCATGCTGGAGGATTTTATTCAGACCGACGCGGCCATCAATGCGGGCAACAGCGGCGGCGCACTCATCAATGCCCGCGGTGAGGTCATTGGCATCAGCACCCGGAATCTGGATCGTGCAACGGGCGGACAGAACATCGGATTCGCCATTCCCATTAACCTGGCGCGCAGCGTGATGGATCAGATCATCGAATACGGTTCGGTGCGTCGCGGTTGGCTGGGTGCCAACTTTATGGACCAGCAGCGCTTGACGCTTCAGGCTGACGGCAGCACCGTGCGCCGCGGCGTACTGGTGCTGAACGTCAGCGCAGGCAGTCCTGCCTGGAATGCCAATCTGCGCGCGGGCGATGTGCTGCTGGCGCTCAACGGCGAGGCCACGGATGATGCACGCTCTACCCTGCTCACCATCTCGCGCCTGCCACCGGGCGCACAGATCGGGCTGCTGGTAGAACGCAATGGCAATGTGTTCGAGAGCTATGCGCAGCTAATTCAGCAACCACCACTGCGCTAGCCCCGCGCCTGCTTCAGGTGCGTGGCAAGGTCACGCCGGTCTGGCCCTGATATTTTCCGCCGCGGTCCTTGTAGGAGGTGCCGCAGGGCTCATCAGACTCAAAGAACAAAAACTGGGCCACACCCTCGTTGGCATAGATTCGCGCTGGCAGCGGCGTGGTGTTGGAGAATTCCAGGGTCACATGCCCTTCCCACTCGGGCTCCAAAGGCGTGACGTTCACGATAATCCCACAGCGGGCGTAGGTAGATTTGCCCAGACAAACGGTCAGAACATTCCTCGGTATGCGGAAATATTCCACCGTATGTGCCAGCGCAAAAGAGTTCGGTGGAATGATGCAGGAGTCCCCCTCAAAATCCACAAAGCTGTTCTCATCGAACTGTTTCGGATCAACCACCGCCGAGTTGATGTTGGTGAAAATCTTGAACTGGTTGGCGCAACGCCCATCGTAGCCGTAGCTACTGGTGCCGTAGCTCACCAACCGCTGGCCCGCGGCATTATGGCGGCCCTGGCCAGCCTCAAAGGGCTCAATCATGCCGTGTTCATCGACCATACGGCGAATCCAGTGGTCTGATTTGATGCTCATGTACTCTCCAAAAGCAGGGGCGCTGGTGCAGCTTCAGGGCGTACCCTGCCAGAGTCGGTAAAGCGAGTAAATGGCGGCACGGACAAAGCTGCCCGGTTCCGTGCCGGCTAGCGATTCTGGAGTTTGATCTCCGGTAAATCCAACTTCAGGTTACGGGGGCGGCGGGCCAACTCCCCCGCAGCGCGCTGGGCGAGATCCCGGTAGGCGCCCGCGAGCTTGCCTTCCGGCTCGGCAGCGACCGTCGGCTTGCCGCTATCGAGCGCCTCCCGGATTCGAATGTCCAGCGGCAGGCGTCCCAGCAGGGGCGTTTCGTAGCGCGCCGCCATCTCCTCGCCACCGCCGGCACCGAAAATGGCCTCCTGGATGCCACACTGGCTGCAGATGTGGGTACTCATGTTCTCCACCACCCCCAGCACCGCCACGTCCAGCTTGCGGAACATTTGCAGCGCCTTGCGCGCGTCCAGCAGCGCAATGTCCTGCGGCGTGGTGACCACCACGGCACCGGCCACGGGAATCTTCTGCACCAGGGTGAGCTGAATATCACCGGTACCGGGCGGCAGATCGATCACCAGATAATCCAGTTCGCCCCAGGCACATTCCTCCAGCATCTGTTTCAACGCAGAGGTCACCATGGGGCCGCGCCAGATCATGGGCGTCTCCTCATCTACGAGAAAGCCCATGGACATGACTTTCACGCCATGGGCCGCGTGCGGCACGATCTTTTTACCGTCCGTATCGGGCTGCCCCTCAAGACCCATCATGCGCGGCAGGCTGGGACCGTAGATATCAGCATCCAGCAAGCCTACGGCAGCGCCCGCCTGGGCCAGCGCCAGCGCCAAATTCACCGCTGTACTGGATTTGCCGACGCCGCCCTTACCACTGGCCACGGCGATGATATTGCGGATTCCGGGCTGCGGCTTAAGTTCTGCCTGCACCGCATGGGGCACGACCCGCCAATCCACGTTGACGGTCGCATGGGCGATACGCGGATCAGCCGTCAGCGCGTCGCTCACAGCCGTTCTCAGCGCCTCAGCCTGATCGCCCAAGGGGTAACCAAAGCGCAGATCCACCGCTACATTGGAGCCATCGACGCCGGCGCCACGCACCGCCCCCGCCGCCAGCAGCCCCAGCTCCAGACCTGGCGCCCGGACCGTGTCGAGCAGAGCTCGCAGCTCGGTTTCATTCATGGGATTCATGGCAGTGTGCGTTCCGCGCAAAGAGAGCCCGCTTAGTTTACCGCGAGTCGCGTCAGATTCCTTCTGTCGGCAGCATTTTTTTACTGGTGGCGTTTGCTGCCGCAAGTCTTTGGCTGGACGTTCCGCCATGCGATAATAAGAACACTGAAACCGGATGGCGCCAGGCCCCCATGACACAACAACAACGACGAATTCTTCTCACGGCTGCGCTGCCCTATGCCAATGGCTCGATTCATCTCGGGCATATGCTGGAATATATTCAGACCGACATCTGGGCACGCTTTCAGCGAGCCCAGGGGCATGAGTGCTATTTTGCTTGGGCCGATGACGCCCATGGCACGCCGATCATGCTCAGCGCCCAGCGGCAGGGCATTAGCCCGGAAACCCTGATTGAGCGCATGAATGCGGAGCATCAGGCTGATTTTCAGGACTTCGGCCTGAGCTATGACCACTTTTCATCCACCCATGCGGCCGCCAACCAGCGGCGCGTGGAAAGCATTTTCAACCGCCTGCAGTGCGACGGCCATGTGGTTGAAAAGTCCATCTCCCAGTTTTACGACGAAGCAGAGGGCATGTTCCTGCCCGACCGCTTTATCAAGGGCACTTGCCCCAAGTGCAAGGCGACGGACCAGTACGGCGACAGCTGTGAGGTGTGCGGCAGCACCTATGCGCCGACCGATCTGATTGAGCCGCGTTCTGCCGTGAGCGGTTCCACGCCGGTCGTGCGTGATTCCGACCATTTCTTCGTGCGCCTCAGCGGCTTCGAGGCGGCATTGAAGCGCTGGGTATCCTCAGGCGCGCTGCAGGATGAGGTCGCCAACAAACTGCAGGAGTGGTTCACCGACGGCCTGCGGGACTGGGACATCACCCGCGATGCGCCCTACTTCGGTTTCCGCATTCCCGGCACGAAGGACAAGTACTTCTATGTATGGGTGGATGCGCCCATCGGCTACATGGGCAGCTTTGAAGAACTTTGCGAACGCGAAGGTCTGGATTTCGACGAATGGTGGCAGCCCGACTCCGACACGGAGCTGTACCATTTCATCGGCAAGGACATCGTGTACTTTCATACGCTGTTCTGGCCCGCCATGCTCATGGGTGCCGGCTATCGCATGCCCACGGCCGTCTATGCCCACGGCTTTCTCACGGTAGACGGCACCAAAATGTCCAAGTCGCGGGGCACCTTTATCATGGCCCGCACCTATCTGGAGCACCTGAACCCGGACAGTCTGCGCTATTACTTTTGCGCCAAGCTGGGACCGGGGCTGGCTGACATTGACCTGAATCTGGAAGACTTCGTCGCCCGGGTGAATGCCGACCTGATCGGCAAGGTCGTTAATATTGCCAGTCGTTGCGCGGGTTTTATCCACCGGGGCTCTGACGGGCAACTGGCCGCTGAACTGCCCGATGCGGCGCTCTATCAGGCTGCGCTGGACGCGCGGCCGGCCATTGCCGCCGACTTCGAAGCACGTAACTATCAGTCCGCCATACGCCGCATCATGGCCCTGGCCGATCAGGCCAACCGCTACATCGACGAGCACAAGCCCTGGCTCATGGCCAAGGAAGAAGGGCGTGAGGCGGAAGTGCAGGCGGTCTGCACTCAAGGTATCAACCAGTTTCGCGCCCTGATCACTCTGCTGGCCCCCGCCATCCCATTCACGGCTGAAAAGGCCGCTGCCTTCCTGGGCTGCCCCGTGCAGGCCTGGGCGGAACTGGACCAGCCGCTGCTGGATCGATCTCTGAACGCCTTCCAGCCGCTGATGATGCGCGTGGACCCGGCCAAGGTTGAAGCCATGGTAGACGCCAGCCGCGCGTCCTTGCAGCCCACGGAAGCGCCTGCCGTCACCCTGGACCTGGAGCCTGAAATCGTGATCGATGATTTCACCCGGGTAGACCTGCGCGTGGCGCGTATCATCAAGGCTCAGGCGGTACCGGAGGCAGACAAGCTGCTGCAGCTGACCCTGGATCTGGGCGGTGAGCAACGCAACGTCTTCGCCGGCATCAAGAGTGCCTACGAGCCGGAACAGCTCAGCGGCCGCCTGACCGTGATGGTGGCCAATCTGAAACCCCGTAAGATGCGCTTTGGCGTATCCGAAGGCATGGTTCTTGCGGCCGAGGGTGAGTCGGGCCTGTTTCTGCTCAGCCCGGATAGCGGCGCGGAACCGGGAGACCGGGTCAGCTAGGGGGTAGCAGGAGGCCATGCAAGACATCCTCCTGATCCTGGTCAGCACCGTGCTGGCCAACAACTTCGTACTGGTACGTTTCCTCGGCCTGTGTCCCTTTATGGGCGTGTCCAACAAGCTGGAAGGTGCCTATGGCATGGCGCTGGCAACGGCTTTTGTGCTGACGCTTTCCTCCGTAGCCAGTTACCTCATGCACCGCTACGTACTGGAACCTCTGGACCTGACCTACCTGAGCACGCTGGCCTTTATTCTGGCCATCGCCGTTACCGTTCAGCTGACCGAGATGGTCATGCGCAAAAGCAGCCCGCTGCTCTATCGCGTGCTGGGAATTTTTCTGCCCCTGATCACCAGCAACTGCGCGGTACTCGGGGTCGCCCTATTGAATGTGCAGGAGCAGCACAATCTGGTGGAATCTGCTTTCTATGGCTTTGGCGCCGCTGCCGGTTTCGGCCTGGTGCTGGTGCTCTTCTCAGCCATTCGTGAGCGGCTGGCCTTCGCCGATGTACCCGTGTCCTTTCAGGGATCAGCCATTGGCCTGATCACGGCGGGGCTCATGGCCCTGGCCTTCATGGGCTTCAACGGCCTGGCGGATCTGTAGCTCATGGCCGCCCTGCTCACCCCATTATTATTATTTCTGGCCCTCGGCCTGCTGCTCGGTGCCGGGCTCGGCTGGGCCGCGACCCGCTTTCGCGTTGAGGGTGACCCGGTAGTGGAGCAGATTGATGCCATCCTGCCGCAAACGCAGTGCGCCCAGTGCAGCTATCCGGGCTGCCGCCCCTACGCTGAGGCCATTGCAGCGGGAGAGGCGGATATTAACCAGTGCCCGCCCGGCGGCGAGGCCGGCATCCGGGCCCTGGCGGATCTGCTCGGTCGCGAACCGCTGCCCCTTAATCCGGAGCACGGCGCGGAGGCGGTGCGCACGGTCGCCCTTATCGATGAGGCGCGCTGCATCGGCTGTACGCTCTGTATTCAGGCCTGCCCCGTGGATGCCATCTTTGGCGCCGCCAAGCAGATGCACACGGTGATTGCGGCGGAATGCACCGGCTGCGATCTGTGCCTGCCGCCCTGCCCCGTGGACTGCATCGAGATGGTGGAACCGACACGGCCCTTCGAGGACTACCGCAGCCCCATGCCGGGCGGCATTCCCCTGAAGCTGGCCGGAGCCGCCGGGCCATGAAGACCGATCCACGGGAACTGGCCAGCAGCGCCGGCGAACAACTGCATCGCTTCCATGGCGGCTTGCGCCTGCGCCACAACAAGAAAGTCAGCTGTCAGCAGCCCGTCGAGCGCCCGCCGCTGCCCACACGACTCTACCTACCGCTCCTGCAGCACCGAGGTACACCCGCCACACCGCTGGTGAAGGCCGGGGACCGGGTACTGAAAGGCCAGCTCATCGGCGCTGCCGGCGCGCGCGGCGCGCCCGTGCATGCGCCGACCTCCGGCGTCGTGCTGGGGCTGGAAGAAGGCCCCATCGGTCACCTGACCGGCCAGGCCGGCACCCGCGTGGTGCTGGAACCGGACGGGGAAGAGCGCTGGACCGCGCTGCAACCGCTGGCGGACTGGCTTGAGCAGTCGCCGGAGGTGTTGCGTCGTCATATCCAAGCGGCTGGCATCGTCGGTCTTGGCGGCGCCGTGTTCCCCACAGCAGAAAAATTGGCCAGTGGCCAGGCCGCACCGGTGGAGACGCTGATCCTCAACGGCGCCGAATGTGAGCCCTATATCTCTTGCGACGAGATGCTCATGCGTGAGCATCCCCGCTACATTGTGGAGGGCGCGCGCATGCTCCGTCGCGCCGCCGAGGCCGAGCGGGTCGTGATTGCCATCGAAGACCAGATGGGCGCAGTCCACAAGGCGCTGGACCGCGCGGCTCGGCAACTAGGGGCCGGCTCAGTCAGCGTGGTGCGTATCCCGAAGATTTATCCGGAAGGGGGCGAGCGACAGCTCATTCAAACCCTCACAGGTATGGAAGTGCCGGCCGGCAGTCACCCTCATGAACTGGGGCTGCTGGTCATGAACGTCGCCACCGCTGCGGCCACGCGCACGGCGCTGAAAGAAGGTAAACCCCTGCTGGAACGCAACGTGACGGTCACGGGTAACGGCGTGCAAACGCCGCGCAATCTGCTGGCCCTGCTGGGTACACCTGTCAGCCACTTGATTGCCTGCTGCGGCGGCTATAGTGACGATGTGGCGCGCCTGGTGGTCGGCGGGCCCATGATGGGCGTGCCCCTGGCCAGCGACGCCTCGCCCGTGGTGAAGGGCACCAACTGCCTGCTGGCCCTGAGTCAGGACGATGTCCGCGCACCGCAGCCGGAAATGCCCTGCATCCGCTGCGGTGACTGCACGCGCTCATGCCCGGCTCAACTCATGCCCCAGGACCTGCATTTTCATATCCGCAGCCAGCAGTGGGACGCGCTGGCGACGCTGGGCGTGGAATCCTGCATCGAGTGCGGCTGCTGTGACTTTGTCTGTCCCAGCCATATCCCGCTGACCAACTGGTTCCGCTATGGCAAGGGTGAACTGCGTGAACTCCAGCGTGAACGAGAGGCCGCTGAGCATGCACGCGAGCGCCATGAGGCACGGACGGCCCGGCTGGCCCAGGCAAAGGCGGAAAAGGCTGCGCGACTGGCACGCCGAAAAGCCAAACTTGCAGATCAGGACGGCCGCAAACAGCAAATTGCCGCCGCGCTGGCCCGCGCCAAAGCCGGGCGCGGTAACACGCCCGAGGACGCAGACTCATGAATCATCGGGTCTTCCCCACGGAGCAGGCGCCACACATGCCCTCGCCACGCACCGTGCGCGGTGTCATGCTGCAGGTGCTCTACGCGCTCGTGCCCGGGATCGCCGCCCATGCCTGGTATTTCGGGCCCGGCATTTTTCTGCAGCTCGGGCTGGCCTGCGGCTTTGCCCTTGCCTTCGAGGCGCTCATGTTGCGCTGGCGAGGACGCCCGTTAGGACCCTTTCTGAACGACTACAGCGCGGTACTGACCGCCGTGCTTTTTGCCCTGTGCATTCCTCCCCTGGCGCCCTGGTGGATTGCCGCCGTCGGCATGTTATTTGCGATCGTCATCGCCAAGCATCTGTACGGTGGGCTGGGCCACAACATCTTTAATCCGGCCATGGTTGGCTATGTGGTGGTTCTGATCAGCTTTCCCGTCGCCATGACCCAGTGGTTGCCACCCCGGGAGATTGCGGCTTGGACACCGGACTTCCTCGACGCCTGTCGAGCCATCTTTCTTGGCACCCTGCCCGTGCTGCCTGAGGCCGATTCCATCACCCGGGCAACGCCGCTGGACACCTTGAAGACCGGCATCAGTCAGGGGCGCTTTGTGGGCGAACTGCGCAGCAGCGATCTGTTTGGAACCTTTGGCGGCCGCGGTTGGGAATGGATTGCCAACTGGTATCTGCTGGGTGGCCTTTACCTGCTCTATCGACGCATCATCAGCTGGCAGGTGCCGGTGGCGGTTTTGCTCAGCGTGGTCGCTGTGACCCTACCGGCCTGGCTCCTGGATGCCGGCACCAATCCACAGCCGCTGCAGCATCTGTTCTCCGGCGGTCTCATGCTGGCAGCCTTTTACATTGCTACGGACCCGGTGAGCGGCTGCGCCAGTCCACGCGGGCGACTGATTTTCGGTGCCGGCGTGGGCATCCTCACGCTGGTGATCCGCCGCTGGGGTGGCTATCCGGACGGCATCGCCTTTGCCGTGCTGCTCATGAACCTCGCGGCACCGATGATTGACCGTTTCACGCGCCCGAGGATTTACGGCCGATGAGCACGCCTTTGGCACAGGTGGCCTTCTGGCGCAGCGGCCTGCTACTGGGACTGATTGCCCTGCTGGGCGTAGCCCTGCTGGTTGGCGTCCATGATCTGACCCGCGCGCGCATCGCCGAGCAGGAGCACCAGCTCATGATGCAACAGTTGAGCGAGGTGCTACCGCGCAGCTATTACGACAACGACCTGGTCAGCGACGTCACCACGCTCACCGATCGTGGCGCCTTTGGTCATGATCGTCCGATCCGTATTTTCCGGGCCCGCCGTGAAGGCCAGCCCAGTGCGGTGATCATGGAAGTGGTCGCGCCCGATGGCTACAACGGTGATATCCGTCTGCTGGCAGGTATCGATCGTGATAACACGATCACCGGTGTACGCGTGGTGAGCCACCGGGAAACGCCGGGGCTGGGTGATCCGATTGAGCGGCGCCGCTCGGACTGGATTGAGAGCTTTCGGGGGCGTTCGCTCCAGGACCCATCCCTGGAGCGCTGGACCGTGCGCAGTGAAGGGGGTGATTTCGAGCAGTTTACCGGCGCTACCATTACGCCGCGCGCCGTCGTTCACGCGCTGGCCCGGGCACTGGCCTATCATGAGCAACGCAGTGACAAGATTTTTGCCCGGGAGGCAGACCGTGACGACGCCTAAGCCTGCGCTGAAAAGCACCTTTCTTGATGCTTTCTGGGTTCAGAATACCGGCCTGGTGGTGCTGCTGGGCCTGTGTCCGCTACTGGCCGTATCCAGCACCGTGGTCAATGGTCTCGGTTTGGGGCTGGCAACCACGCTGGTTCTTATCATCTCGAATCTGAGCGTGTCACTGGCGCGCGGTTTGCTGCGGCCGGAGATACGGATCCCCGCTTTCGTGCTCATCATCGCTTCCGCCGTCACCGTGACCGAACTGCTTATGCGCGCTTACCTGTTCGATCTTTACCGGGTGCTGGGCATCTTCATACCGCTGATCGTTACCAACTGCGCCATTATCGGCCGGGCCGAGGCCTTCGCCTCCCGCAACGGACCGCTGGCCGCAGTAGTCGACGGCCTCGGTACCGGTCTCGGTTTTTGCCTGACCCTGGTGCTGCTGGGTGCCTTGCGCGAGTTTATCGGCCAGGGCACTTTACTGGCGGATGCGCACCTGTTGCTGGGTAGCTGGGGCCAGGCACTCACCTTGAACCTGGTACCGGACCACCCGGGTTTTCTGTTGGCTCTGCTACCGCCTGGCGCCTTTATCGGCCTGGGCCTGTTGATTGCCGCGCGCAACGCCTGGCAGCAACGGCGGCAACAGCAAGCCCTTGCGCAGCCGGCATCCGCTCCAGAACGGGATGCGCATGCACAAGCCTGATCGCATCACGTTTTTCTCGCGCCTGCGCGAGCACAACCCGGAGCCGACCACCGAACTGGAATACCGCTCTACTTTTGAGCTGTTGATTGCAGTGATTCTGTCCGCCCAGGCCACCGATGTGGGTGTCAACAAAGCCACGCGACGGCTGTTTCCGGTCGCCAACACGCCCCGTGCGATTCTGGATCTGGGCCTGGACGGGCTGAAGGAGAAAATCAAAACCATCGGCCTGTTTAACGCCAAGGCCGCCAACGTGATACGCACCTGCGAACTGCTGCTGGAGCAGCATAATGGCGAGGTGCCAGAAGACCGGGAAGCACTTGAGGCGCTGCCTGGCGTGGGACGCAAGACGGCCAACGTGGTACTGAACACCGCCTTCGGCCATCCCACCATGGCGGTGGACACGCATATTTTTCGGGTAGCAAACCGCACCGGCCTCGGCCTGGGCAAGACACCGCTCTCGGTGGAAAAGAAACTGCTCAAAAGCGTACCTGACGAATTTCTTACCGATGCCCACCACTGGCTCATCCTGCATGGCCGCTACACCTGTCTTGCGCGCAAACCAAAATGCACGGAATGTCTGGTGGCCGATCTCTGCCGCGAGGGCCGCAAGGGCACGTTTCTGCCCCGGAACTGATCGCGTCGCAAGACGAATAGAAAAATTTTGTAAGAAATCTCCAACCCCAACGGTCTTAGTTAGCGATTCACAAATTTGCGCGGGCAGACTTGGCCTTGCTAGGCTCGAAGCGCACCTGGAATCTGCGGCACCCGCTTCGGCGGCAAAACCGTAAGCTAAAAAACAGACTGTCCGCAGGTGTGCATGACCAACCGGGACGGTTCCTTTAACCGGGCCAACGGGCCCAGAAAATTGGAGATCTACCAAAATGGCTACGAAAACTATGCTGAAACCTATTGCTGCAATTGCTGGTGTGGCGTTTGTGTCTTCCCTGGCGGTAACGAGCACGGCGGTTGCTGATGCAGATAACCCGTTCGAACTGTCTGACCTGGATTCTGGCTACATGCTGGCCGGTCACCACAAAGGCGACGAAGGCAAATGCGGAGAAGGCAAATGCGGCGACGACAAAGGTGACGAAGGCAAGTGCGGCGAAG
>JABSSV010000106.1 GCA_013213875.1 Lysobacterales bacterium | reverse complement strand
ATCAATATCCAGCGAGTCAAAAAACGCGATTCGGTTGGGCATGGTGGCTTCGATGGTCCTGGCCATTTCCTCCGGAATCCTGTCTCTTCGGTACCGGATGGCGAGGTAAGGCAGGTAACTCTCGGCCAGGTCCTCCCGGTCAGGAAAGTACCGTGCATAGGTGGAAATAAAATCGGGATCGTCCTGCTGCGCTTTCCGCCAGTTCGGGTGCATGCTGTAGTCAGCGTCCATGGACGTATGCACACCTTCGTGAATGAGCACCTCCTCGATCAGATTGTTGTTTACGATATCGAGGCTATCGACATAAATGAGGAAGTTGTTGTTTCCTCCGCCCCAGGCTGCATCACCCTTGTGAATCCAGGAGGATTCGGCATCGCGCCGTAGGCCGGCCGGCAGCCGACCGAATATTTCAGCGTAGAAGGCCGCCGGTTCCTGTGCAGCTAGCCGGCTGCCAAACTCGGGGTTGACCTGAATCTCGATGGGGTTGCCGTCTGAGTAGGTGGCGCTGAACAGGTAGCAGTTGCGCACGATCCAGTTTTCCACGCGACGGTCATACATGACGCGGCTACCACGGCCCATGTAGTCGATACCGGTGAAGGTGGTGGGGTCCTCCTCCGTGAGGATATCCGGATCAAGCCAGACCGTACCCTGATAAGGAGGCTCAGCGCTGGCCTGCTGGACAGCAAAGGCCAGCAGGATAAATGCGATACGCCACAGCGTGAGGTGCTGGTTTTTCATGGTTCCGTGAGCCGGCATGCCCGGATTCTATCACTGGATAGCTACCGCCTCCCTGTCTCCCTCAGTGCTTGGGACTGGCCTTCGTTGCAGGCGGCGTATGCAAGCCACGATGCGCGGCATGCTTTGGGCGGCTGCCACCGGGTTGTGCCTCACCCCCCGATGGGGCGGGTGGCGCATGCATATCTCCAAAAGCCACAGGCTCAAGAGCCTTCACCAAGAAAGCCGCTGACTGCTGATGGCACCAGCAAATTTTATTGCACTGGCTGCATTTGGCATGCTCCGTAGCACAGGGGTATAAAACCGCATCTGCGTAGTAAACCGTTGTACAGTATATTTTTGACAGCAATTCAAGGGACTGCATGCTTTCCAAAAAAAAGACTCGGGCTAAGAAAGCCCCCCGCCGTACACGAACACTCCTCTTCGCAATGAGCCGAATCTTATGCGTTGTGCTGGTTGCGCTGATGACCGGCGTCCCGCTGCAGGCTGATCAAGCGCCCGAAACGCGCGCACAAGATCCGGCCGAGCAACTTCGACAAGATCTCCAGTCGTTGATTATTTCCGCCCGGGACCGGGTATTTCCATCCCTGGTCAATATTCAGGTGGTGACTGCCCGCTACTTCAACGGCGACGAACACAAGGGCCTGTCCGTCGGCAGCGGAACGGTCATTTCGCCCGAAGGTTATGTGCTGACCAACTATCATGTGGTGGGTAACGGACTGCGATTCACCTGCACGCTAAATAACAAGGTCGAGGTTTCCGCGGTTCTGGTAGGTGAGGATCCGCTCACGGATCTTGCGGTGCTGAAACTGGATGCGCAGGAGCTGAAAGAGAAAGGGGTCAGTCTGCGCGCGGCGAAACTGGGCGACTCCGACGCCATGGTAATCGGTGACACGGTGATGTCCATGGGCAGTCCCTGGGCCCTGTCCCGTTCGGTCAGCCTCGGCATTATTTCTAACACGGACAGGTTGCTGGCCAGCGTCGGTGATGACGCGGGAGAAATGCGCTTCAACCGTGACCAGCGCACGGGTATTTTCAACCGCTGGATACAGCACGACTCCGCCATCAGTCCGGGCAACAGCGGCGGGCCTTTGGTCAACCTCCAGGGCGAGGTGATCGGGGTAAATACCAGGGGGAGCGGTCGTAGGGGTGGCGACATGGGCTTCGCCATTCCCAGCAATCTGGCGCGTGACGTTGCCGCCGCCTTGATCGAGCACGGACAGGTGCCCAGGAGCTGGTATGGCTGGAAACTGAAGCCGATCAAGAATTCCGGTTTCAGTCAGGGGGTCCTGGTGAACTCTGTGGTGGAAGAAGGCCCTGCCGCCGAAGCCGGCATCGAGGCGGGCGATATTATTCTGAGTGTCGACAAGGAACCGGTCACCGTATGGTTTCCGGAGGAGGAGCCGTTGCTACTGATGCAGCTGGCCGCACGGTCGGTTGGCAGTGAGATCGTCTTGGAATGGCGGCGGGGTGATGAAGTTCGCCAGGCAACATTGGTAACCGCCCCGCTCGAAGCGGATCGCGGCAAGGAGGCTTCCTTTCGCAAGTGGGGTTTCGTGGGTATCGAGATCACCGCGGCCATGGCCCGTAACCGGAGGCTTTCCGATACCCAGGGCGTTCTTGTGCAGGGGGTCAGGTCCGGAAGCCCGGCGCAAACGGCTGAACCGCCTTTGATTTCGGATGATGTGATTCGAGCCGTTAATGGTCGGGCGGTGAACTCAATCGTTGACCTGCTGGACATCTACGAAGCGCTGGACAACGAGGAAGGGGCCAAAACCGAGGTGCTTTTTGAATATACCCGACGCGGCAGAAGCCAGCTAACGCTCATTGAGCCCAAGGACAAGAGCTACGATGAGCGCCCGCGCGAACTTGCAAAAGCCTGGATTGGCATCGCGGTACAGCCCGTCCTGCCCAACCTTGCGCGGCATTTGGGGGCGCCCGAGGCGACCGGATTCCGGGTGACACGGGTCTATCCGGATACGCTGGCCGCCGATTCGGACCTGGCCGCCGGCGATGTGATCATCGCCCTCGAGGGCCAGCCATTGAAGCCCGTCAACATGCAGGATTCCGGAATGCTGCACCGCCAGGTGCGCAGGATGGATATTGGCGCCCTGGCGAACCTGACGGTGCTGCGTGATGATCGAGAGTTGAACGTGCCGGTGACGCTGGAGCGAACCCGGCTTACGCCTGGCGAAGCCAGAAGCGAATACAGCGACGACTTTGGCCTAAACGTGCGCGAAATCACGTTTCTCGATCGCGATGAAAATCGCTGGCCCATTGATCTCGAGGGCCTGCTGATTACCCGGGTCGAAGGGGGCGGCTGGGCCCAGCTGGGACACCTGCGCACCAATGACCTGATCCTGAGCATCAATGGTTCGCCGATCAACTCCGTCACTCAATTCCGGGACATGATGGCGACGCTTGAGCGAGAACGGCCCGAGCGGGTGACGTTCCTGGTCCTGCGGGGAGCAGAAACCCGATTCCAATATCTGCAGCCGGACTGGACGCCGCAAGTGGCACAAACAAAAAAGGACTGAACATGCATCGAAAGAACAGCAATTCCACTATCCTGAACTTCATCATGAGCTGCTCGCTGCTTATGCTTCCGACCGTCTACGAGGCCAACGCGCAGGAAGATACCAGCGCGGCCCAGCTCGTTAGCACCCACGCGGAAGCGCTGGTCACGGTCAAATACGTGCTATCCATCAACATGGGCCAACGCATGGGCGGCCAGGAACAAGAGCAGGAAAAGGAACTGACCTGTTCCATGATTTCTGCCGATGGGCTGGTGGTTTGTGCCTATAGCACGCTCACAGGCTCCATTGAGCTGCTCAACCGCCTCTCTGGGAACGCACTGTCAGCCACAACCAAGGACTTCAAAATTCTGATCGGCAGCAGCGCCGATGGTTTCGATGCCGAAATCGTTGCGCGGGACACCGAACTGGACCTGGTATGGATTCGCATGACGGACCCCGGTGACCAGTCCTTCGCACATCTCGATTTCGCCAACAGTGCAGAGGCCGGCATTGGCGATCCGATTGTGATCATCCGCCGCGCCGGCAGCACCTTCGGTCGGACGCCCGTAGCGATCCAGACCCGTATCGGTGGCATCAGCAGCAAGCCCAGAAAACTGTACTTCCCCATGATGCCGTCAATGACTAGCTTGGGGTTGCCGGTCTTCACTGCTGACGGACGCATCATTGGACTGTCGGTCACCCAGTTTCCAGAGGTGACCGGCGATTTCAACGCTGGCATGAGCATGATGGGCGCTGACATGACCAACCTGCAGGAAAGTATTTTAGGTTTGGTGCTGCCTGCGCAGGACATCGCCAAAGCCACCGAACGGGCCCTAGAAGAAGGGCGTTGATCAGGACAGCTCAGCCGTTAGGGGGCAGTACCAAGGTGGGTGGCGTCCGCACATGGGCGACGTCATGCTTAACAACGATATATGGGCTACCGCGAATCGCGCGCCAAGTTAGAAAGCGAAATGCGCTTTGGCAAACGTAAGGTGGACAATTATTTATGGGCATGAGACGGCGCGCTTTCATCAAAGCAGCAGGTACATCTGGCCTCGCGCTTGGCCTGGGCGGCTTCACCATTGCAAGAGCCAGCGCGGCGCAGGATTTAGTCCTGCGCCTACAAGACATTGAAACCCGCTTCGGTGGCACTTTGGGGGCCGAAATCCTCGACTTCGGCAGTGGCGCGGCGGCTGGACATAACCGCGATGAAAGGTTCGGCCACGCCTCATCCTTCAAGCTTTCTCTCGCCGCGCTGCTATTGGCCCGGCACGCCGCCGGTGAGATCAATGCGGACCGGCATGTGCGCTGGGATGAAAGCGATATGATGCGGCCTGATACGTTCACGCGGCCGCATCTGGAAACTGGCGCAAGCCTGCGCGATCTGGCCCGCGCAACCCAAACCACATCCGACAATCCGGCCGCCAACATCCTGCTGCGAGAATTAGGCGGGCCAGCTGCATTGACCGCCTTTTGGCGCTCAATCGGCGATGAGGTAAGCCGCCTTGATCGCAACGAGCCCGCTGTAAATCTGGTTCCACCCGGTGAGATACGCGACACCACTACGCCCGCGGCGATGGCGCGCACTGTCGCCCAATTGGTGTATGGCGGCGCGCTGCCGGAGACAGAGCGCGCGATGTTGAAGCAATGGATGGTCGATACGGTAACTGGGCGTGGGCGCGTGCGCGCCGGCCTGCCCGACGGCTGGTTAGCCGGTGACAAGACCGGCACCGGCCTAACCCCGCAGACCGGCGGAACGTACATCGATATCGGCTTTGCTGAACCCCCCGAAACCAGCCCGTTGGTCTTTGCCGTCTATTACTGTCCGGCCGGAACGGACAATTCGTATGACCGTGTGCATGAAGCGCCGCTAAAACAGGTGGGTGAGGTGTTGGCCGATTTTGCCCGTGTGCGGGGCTAGGCCAGATCCGCAAGCGTTGATGATATCAGTGATAAATTCTCGTCTTTCATAAAACCAACGATTGGCGATGTTTCTATCGCCATGACCAACAAACGAACCCAATCGATTACCGATGGCAAAGCTCGCATTCTCGCCGCCGCCCGCATGATTGCCAGCATGCGTAACGGCATGCCGACGGAGCCTCCTTGCCTGCGGTAGAACTACGCCGTCGCCCCCGCCTGCGCTGGGGAGCCTGCCCTTATTGCCAAGCTTCCGGCGTATGTCAGGTTATACACAGCTGTCATTTTGAAAGTAACGGTTAAAATAGTGGCAAAAAAGAGAAACGAGTCGGGATTAAATAGTGGGTGATTTGCATTTTTGTTCTCTCGCCGCCCTTTACCTGAGCCTGGCGTATGGGCCGAAGAGGCCCAATTGCGAGGCGGCGTTGGGCACGTAACGATGAACCGCGACAGAGATATTTTGCCCTTATCTTCTTGAGGTTCCGACGTGCCCTCGGCATCCTCTCGCCCTATGGCCGGCGGCCCATCGCATAACCAACAACGAGCCGAATCATGAACCGCAATTACATCCCGAACCAACTCCAGCATGGGGTCTTGCTGGTCATTCTGGCGATCCCCTTCCTGGCCGTGTCCCTGTCCGCCCAAGCCCAGCTGGCGAGCTGGGAATTCGATGCGACGCTGCAGAGCGCCCAGGGTCTTGACGGGGAGTTCCTGTTCGAGGAAGAGCCGACCGGGCAGCAACCGGTTTTCGAGGCGGTTGCTGGCGGGGCCGCCCTCTACCTCGCGCCGCAGGACTCGGTCCGCAATCCCGCTTCCCT
>JABSSV010000105.1 GCA_013213875.1 Lysobacterales bacterium | reverse complement strand
TAATTTCATGTACCGCAATGGCGGTAGTGTTTGCGGGGCTGTCGGCGTGCTCTTCGCAGGTCTTGCTGACCATCGATTCAGAGCCGTCCGGTGCAGCGGTGTTTGAAGGCGGCAAATTTTGGGGCCGCACACCCGTGGTTCTGAGCTATGCAGCGAGCGGGCAGTTGGCTGAAGGAGGCTGTATTGGTACGCGGCCGTTGAAAGTGGAATGGGACAGTGGAGCACAGGCGCGGGTGGCGACGATCAGCGTTTGTGATGCAGAGGCACAGGAGCAGCGCTTTCTGTTTACCTATCCCGCCGGTTTTGCTGAAGCCATGAACGACAACGTGGCGGACTCAGCAACTGCAAATCAGCGACGCGTAGCGCCCAATGGGGAATTGTACTGGGAACTGGCTCCGGAAAACGGTGATGCGACGGTTCGGTGTTATTCCGACTTGTCCGGGGCAACGATTACAACCAACTGCTCCTGAGCTCTGGTTGTTGCAAAGGTAGATAGTAGTGGGGGGCAGATGCTACGGCAGACTGCCAAAAGGGGCCAGGCTCAAAAGAGCCGGGTCACGCAGACAGCAATAGATACCGCATTTAGCGCAACCATCAGCTTAAGTGCGAAGGAAAGCGTAATGAGTCAGGAAACCATCAAATTCGATGAAAACGGCAACTTCATCTTTGACGCCGAACTGGAAAGTCAGTGGATGGAGCTACATCGCGACATTCAGAACGAATATCGTGCGGAAAAGCGCAATCGCGTGTGGGCCCTGTTGGCCTGCGTCGGCGGCGCCGTGTCTATCGCCTATCTTGGGCTGATGACCTTTGCGGTTCTGATTGCCTGAGCATCTAGGAATCCGATAGCGGCTGACCAGCGGTCGGCCCTTTGATTTTCTGGCCCGCTCGGGCCAGCCTCAGCCCCCGTGGCAGCGTGACGGTCAAGGCGACCGGCAGGTGATCTGAAAACCCCACATCCACCGTTCCTGCGTCCTGAGCGGTCAGCGTACCGCTGATCAGTATGTGGTCGAGTGCACGCTGAGGCTTCCAGGAGGGATAGCTCGCCAGCCCTTCCGTGGGCGCCGTCAAACCCAGCGCAGCCTGAAACAGGCTGAGTTTGCGGCTACTGGCTTCACAATTGAAATCCCCCATAACGACCAGATGACGAGCGGGAGCGAGCTGCTCGCGAAGGTACTTCAGCTGAGCGCGACGCGCGAGCTGCCCCAAGGCCAGATGCACCACGGCAATGGTCAGCCCCTGTTCGGGGCTTCCATAGCGCAGAATGAGTGCTCCACGTCCGGGTATGGCCCCGGGAAGCCGATGTTCCTCGGCACTGGAGGGCTCATAGCGCGCCAGAAAGCCATTACCGGAATGCGCCATGGCGCCAACCTTGCGATTCGCCTGATGCAGCCAGTAGGGCAGGCGCGCCTGATCGGCCAGATAGCGTGTCTGGTTCAGGTAACCGGAGCGCAGACTGCCTGCATCGGCCTCCTGCAAAGCCACCAGGTCGAAATCCCGGACCAGACCACCAATCGCATGCAGATTCTCAATGCGCACGGCACTGGGCAACACCTGGCGCCAGCTGTTACGAAGGTAGTCTCGATAACTGTTACCGGGAACGCCGCTTTGTATATTAAAGCTCAGCAGGCGTAGCTGCTGGTTCTGTCTGTCGTTGGGTGCGTTCACAGGGTCATTCTAGCCGCTGTTTCATGGGTGGGTGCAGCATGGCGGACCTGCGTAGCACCGTGGGCACTATCCGCGCCTGCCGTCGCGGATGTTTCACTCGTCAGCTATGGCAGGCTAGATCTTTGGCTGCACTGGCATCGACCTACATGTTTCACCTGCTAAGTAGTTTCAATCTGCCTTCTGGTACGAGCGAAGCGGCCTTTCGCCGTCGGCTCCTGGCGTTTCACGAATTACTGCTCGCCCGTGACTTGATCGTTCACACCGGCGCCCTGTGCCAGCGCGTCCATCATCCGATCATGGACACGGACGAGGAACACGGACAGCAATACAGTTTTCTCATGGATTTTCGTGATCGCTCGCAGTGTGATGCGGCGGTCACCGCACTCTATACAGACGGCGCTGAGCTGGCCGACTGTCACCAGCGCCTCTGGGAGCAAGTAGAGGACGCAGTGTTTAGTTGCTGGGAGACCCTGTAGTTCACGGGTTTGTCCGTGACCGTTTTTATCCACAGCCACAAAAAAAGCCCCAGAAATGGGGCTTTTTTCACTAATATCATGCTTTTAGCATCACATCAGGCGGAGTAGGGGAGGGCGCGGCGGCCATCCTTGGCCTTTGCAGCAGCGGCGCATCCGGCACCACTTTCCCCTTGTAAAACATCCCTGTTTCAGATCAGCCGGCGCGTCCCTTTGCGCCTTTTGGACCCTGCCTTGGCAAGACCGTGGGGAGATTAAAACAGCAAAAACAATGTAGTGCAAGCTTTTTTTTAAG
>JABSSV010000104.1 GCA_013213875.1 Lysobacterales bacterium | reverse complement strand
CCGAAAAATCGGTGCTTTCTGGCAGGTCTTCGAATTCACTTTCATCACTGCCAGGCAGTTTGAAGTCTGATACGGAGCGCTGGAGTTGAAGCACCAGTTCCGCCAGTTCGGCGACGGATTCGGCCGTCAGGGACGTGCCTTTGGATGATTTGACCGACACGTTGCGAATACCGTCCATCAGTTCCGTGATGCGGCGCGCCTGATCTGAATGGGTCTGCGCTTCGTCCGAAATATCCTTAATCAGGCTGGACAGGGCGGTACTGGCCTGTTCCGTCTGTACCAAGGCGACGCCGGCATCCTGCGCAAGGTGCGCGCCGTTGACCACTTCTGATGTGGTGGTTTCCATGGACTTCACGGCTTCTGCCGTATCCACCTGAATCGTCTGTACCAGGCCGGAGATGCGTTTCGTTGCATTGGTGGCGCTCTCGGCCAGCTGTTGGACTTCATCGGCAACCACGGCGAAACCCTGGCCGCTGCCGCCGGCAGACGCCGCCTGAATGGCTGCGTTCAGGGCCAGCACATTGGTCTGTTCGGCGATTTCATTAATCAGGCTCACGATGTCGCCAATTTCCTGAGTGGATTCACCGAGACGCTTGATGCGTTTCGATGTCTCCTGAATCTGTTCACGAATCGTATCCATGCCGCTGATCGTTTCCCGCACCTTGTTCGCGCCAAGGTGGGCGATTTCCACCGACTCTAGTGCCGTTTCGCTGGATTCCTTGGAGCGTTCGGCCATGGTGCCGAAGGCGGCTGACATGGCCTGAATCTTTTCCGCTGCCCGCGCGACCTGGCCGGCCTGCTCATTGGCCGATTGCGCGAGTTGCGAGGTGGTTTTCCGCGTGTGCTCAGAAGATTGCGCCACGGCGGAAGCGGTTTCATTGATGTTGATAACCAGCTCCCGGAGCTGCTCCACGGCGAAGTTCACCGCATCGGCGATGGCACCGGTGACGTCGTCCGTTACGGTAGCATGGGCGGTTAGGTCACCGTCGGCCAGGCAGCTGAGTTCATCCAGCAGGCGCACGATGGCTTGCTGCGTGCGCCGGTTGCTCTTGAAAGCGGTTTCTGCACGCCGGCGTGCGCCGATGATCACCATGCCCAGCAGTACCGAGAGCAGGGCGATCAGGGCAACCAGCCCCAGGGTGCTGGCCTGCGTCGACGGCCAGGTGCGGGTGCGCGGCAGGTTGCTGACCGCATCCGCCAAAGCGCCAGCCTCGGAGAAGGTCTGTTCGCTGTCCAGCACGATCGCGTCGGCTGCATCGCGCACATCCAGCAGGTTGGCGGATGCTTCCAGCACGATTTCAATATGCGGTTTGGCCTCAAGGTAGACCGCGCGTACCTGCGCCTGGGAAGTTATCGCCTGCTGATTGACGATGCGCCCGATACGCAGGCTGTTATCGCCGGAGCGCAGCGCGTTCATCATCTGTTCGAAGCGCTGCATGTCCTCGCGCAGGCCGCGCGCGGAATTGCTGCCGCCACCGCTGGTTTGCAAAATCTCTGACACGCGCCGCAGCATGCGGTCCGTAAGCAGCTGCTGGAGTCCGGCGGCCAGTACCTGAGCGTTAGGCGCGCCGCTGGCAACCAGATCACGTGCCACCGTGTCGGTCAACCGCTGCAGGTCCGGTACCAGCGCGAGAAAGGAGCTGCTGGACTCGGCCAGATCGTTGACCAGAGCCTCGCTGCGAATGATGACCTGCGCGCTCTCGCTCATGGTGCCCCAGGTGTCGTTCAGGGCCGCCAGTTCGGTGCTGGTCTCTTGCGGCATGGCTGGCAGGCCCGTAGACGCGTCGCCAGCTCGGAGCTTCTGCATGTTGGCGGACATGATGCGATGGGTGGCTTCCAGGGCATTAAACGCATCTAGATTGCCCAGCGCCGCCTCCGAGGCAGATTTGGACAGCTTCTGCGAGTCCACCTGGACGCTTGACGCAATCCGGATCCACTCGCGTTCATCGGCGGCATTTTTGGTCAGGGCAGTGATCGTGACGGCGACAAAAATACCGGCCGCGAGGGTCAGCCCAGCCAGCGTATATACGATCCAGGAGGCGTTGGAGCCGGATAAGGAAAACTTGCTGCTCATGCGTTCATCAGTCGGTCAGGGCGGCTTCAGGCCGCGGATCCATCAAGGAATTCGGGTTGGCTGAAAAGCACCCGCAAATCCAGTTCCTGCCATTTATCGGTGCCGGAACGGTGTTGTTTGCGAATCAGGCCGGCGAGTGGTGAGTCCGCCGCCACGCTGGGCGCGCTGGCATCGCTACTCATAAAGTTACGCTGGCCGAAAACTTCATCAACCAACAGGCCTACCGGGCGGCCGCGCAGCGTGGCGGCCAGCAGCCTTGAAGAACCGGCGGTGGCCGATGGACTGCCGGTCAAATAGCAGCCAAGGTCAATCACGGTAATCAAGTTGCCGCGCACATTGGCCAGGCCCAGGATAAACGTCTTGGTGCCCGGTACCCGGGTTACGCGCGGGATGGGTAGAGATTCGAAAACGCGGTCGGTAGCGCAGACTAGCGGCGTGTCGCCGAGACGAAAGGCCAGTCCCGCCCAGTCACCCTGGGTGTTCTGGCCGCTACCATCGGCCTGCTCCGCACCCTGAGCGCGCAGCGTATACTCAAGAAGTTTGGCGAATGACGCGTTCTCGGTGCTCATCTCTCTATCCCTAGCTGAGCCCGGACGCCGGCTTGTTGCGGCGCAAACCGGCCTCTCAGGCGGCGTGCTGCTCCACGGCAGTCAGGAGTTCATCGCGTGTGAAGGGTTTGGTCAGGTACAGATCAGAACCGACCACGCGACCGCGCGCTTTATCAAACAGTCCGTCTTTACTGGTCAACATAATGACCGGCGTGTCCTGGTACTCGACATTGTTTTTAATGATCGCCGTGGTTTGGTAGCCATCGAGGCGCGGCATCATGATGTCGACGAAAATCAGATCCGGCTGATGCCGTGAGATCTTGGACAGCGCTTCAAAGCCATTCTCTGCGGTGACGATTTCACAGCCCTGTCCGGCCAGCATGGTCTCTGCCGAGCGCCGTATGGTCGCGCTGTCATCCACAAACAGAATGCAGATTTTTCCGTTTCGCCCCATGGCCCCTTCACTGGCCGTCGCGGCCGTTGAGTCTGTTTCCCAATTCATCTCGTCATCCTTGCTTGCAGCGTTCGATCAGCGTCCATGCATCACGCTTTTTTGACCAGCAGCGCGTGGCGTGCTGGTCTTTGTCCAGAACAGCAGTCTAAACCGGATTTCTGCCAGATGCCAACTCTAGGGTTTTTTCTAGGAATGTCTGTTATATCATTGAAGCGCGACAAAAAACCGCTTCCAGACGCTGCGCGAGAGTAGATTGAATCCGCGTGCGCCCTGATAATGGAAACAAAACCAGCCTGCGTAAAGCCATGAGTTCATCTTCCCAGTCTCAAAAAGCCCCCTTGCGCGTCGGCGTCCTGATGGACCCGATCAGCCACATTACTATGATCAAAGACTCGACCTTTGCCATGATGCTTGAGTCGCAACAACGCGGGCACGAGTTGGTGTACTTCGAGCCGGCCGATCTTTTTGTCCTTGATGGTGAGCCTCGGGCGCGCGTGCGGCTGGTGACCGTCCGCGAGCATGAGGATGACTGGTACACGCTGGGCGCGCCACGCGAGGAAGCATTGTCGGAGCTGGACGTCTTGCTCATGCGTCGCGACCCGCCATTCGACATGGATTATGTCTATCTGACCTATGCGCTGGAGCTTGCGGAGCGGGCTGGAGTGCTAGTGGTTAACCGGCCACAGAGTCTGCGGGACGCCAATGAGAAGTTCTACATTACCCATTTTCCCCAATGCTGTGTGCCGTTCGCCATAACGCGGGAATCAGAGCGCATTCGCGAGTTTGTCAACGCGCATGGCGCCAGCGTGGTCAAGCCGCTGGACGGCATGGGTGGCGAATCCATCTTCCAGCTCAATCCTGGCGATCCCAACTTCAAGGTGATTCTGGAAGCGATTACCCAGCAGGATCAGGAACTGGTCATGGTGCAGCAGTACATCCCGGAGATCAGCGCAGGAGACAAGCGCATCATCGTGGTAGATGGTGAGCCTGTGCCCTATGCGCTGGCGCGTTTACCCAGCGCGGATGATTTTCGCGGCAATCTGGCCAAGGGCGGGACGGGCAAGGGGGTTGCGCTCAGCGAACGGGACCGCTGGATTTGTGATCAGGTAGCGCCGGCACTGAAGGAGAAGGGCATTCTCTTCGCCGGGCTGGATGTGATTGGCGACTGGCTGACGGAGATCAACGTGACCAGCCCCACCGGGATCCGTGAGCTGGATAAGGCGTATGGATTGAATATTGCCGGGCGCCTGTTTGATGCCATTGACCGGCATCTGGCTCTACGCGAGCAGCAATGACTGCCGTCACCAGCATGCGTGGTTTAATCGGCGACAGGATTTCCGTGGCGCTGCTTATTGCCCTGGCCCTGCATGCTGCCGTATTGCTAGGCCTGACCTTTCAGCTGGAAATGAGTCCTCTCAGTCGCGCTGCTGAGTCACTGGATGTGGTGCTGGTCAACTTTAGTACCGAGGAACCGCCCGAGGAGGCTGAGTTTCTGGCGCCCGTATCGCAGCGCGGTGGCGGTGAGGCTGCCGAAGTGGCGCGGCCGGCGGCGGAGTTGGCGCCGAGCATTCCGAGTCTGTCCGAGGGCGATATGCCGGTGGCGAGCGAGTCGGTGATGCCCACGCCGGCGCAGGAGCAGCGTGAGCTGGTCGTGGCTCGGACCGATAGTCAGGATGTTCGTGAGCGCACCGAGGTCGAGCAGCCGGACACCGTCGTGCCCACCGCGGCTGAATTAATGCAGCAGCGCATGCATCTGGCTCAGCTGCAGGCGCAGCAGGATACGAGCAGCAACTGGCGCTCCCAGCTACCGCGGCGCAAATTCATTTCCGCCAATACCAAGGAATATGAGTTCGCCAGCTACATGGCGGCCTGGGTGGCAAAGGTCGAACGCGTGGGCAATCTCAACTACCCGCTGGAATTGAAATCCCGCGGTGTGGCTGGTGACCTGCTCATGACGGTGGGGATAGCCCGGGACGGCAGCGTAGAAAGCATCACGATCAAGCGCGCTTCCGGCACCCCGGAGCTGGATCTGGCAGCCCAGCGCATCGTTCGGCTGGCCGCACCTTATGCCCCCCTGCCGGACGATATTGCGGCGGAAGTAGACGTGCTGCACATCACACGCACCTGGCGTTTTGCTTCCGGCAATCGCTTCGAATAAACATTTGCCTGCGCCTGACCAGAGCCAGCGCTTGAACCGCGTGGCCTTGGCACCGATAGTGGGTGTATGGCCACTGCGCACACCATTGAAGGGTTTCTGGATAACCGGCTGCTGATCGCCATGCCGGGTATGCAGGACGATAATTTCGCTCGTAGCGTCACCCTGCTCTGTCAGCACAGTGCAGAGGGCGCGCTGGGTATTACCATTAATCGCCCCTCGGATTGCCGTCTCGGTCAGATTTTCGAGCAGCTGGAAATCCCTTGCGCCGATAGCGCCCTGTGTGAGCAGCCGGTGCTTGATGGTGGGCCCGTGCATCGGGACCGGGGCTTTGTATTGCACACGCCGAGCGCGACTTTCGAGTCCACGCTGGAATTGCGTAATGATCTTATGGTGACCACATCGGCTGATG
>JABSSV010000103.1 GCA_013213875.1 Lysobacterales bacterium | reverse complement strand
TTGATTATCTGAGCAAAGGGGGCAGTCGGCTCGGTGTGGAATACCGCTACCGTCGCGATCGGCTGGACCAATTTGACGTGCGCTACCTGTGGCCCATCAATGAACGCTGGAGCCTCTACAGCCGGATCAACTATTCACTGGCCGATTCGGAACTTCAGGAGGGACTCATCGGTCTTGAGTATGAGAGCTGTTGCTGGGCGCTAAGAGTAGCGGCCAGGCGTTACCTCAAGGATCGTCAGGGCGGCACTCGAGATGGGCTGTTTGTAGAACTACGGCTGAAAGGTCTTGGCGCTTTTGGACGCCGCAGCCCGCCGCTGTTCTACACACCGGCACCCTAATCGCGCATGGGTTAAAATAGCGCCTTTACGCATGACAGAGCCGACGCCCGCCGGCGCTCGGCCCGGAGCAGGACCTAACATGAAAGCCACCCGTTCCCTGCTGCTTGCTGGCAGCCTTTCTATCAGCGCCGTTTGCGGCCTCTCAACCACAGTCAATGCGCAACTTGTGGAGCGCATCGACAGCATCGTCGCGCTGGTTGAGGAAGATGTGATCACGCGCAGCGAGCTGGATATCGCCATTGACGGTATTGTTGAGCGGATTCGCCAGAGCGGCGGCAACCTGCCCCCTCAGAACCTGCTCGAAAAGCAGGTGCTGGAGCGCCTAGTCAGCCGCAAGCTCCAGGTACAGCGCGCGCTACGCACCGGTATTCGCGTCAGCGATTCGGACATTGACCAGGCCATGATGTCCCTGGCTCAGCGCAACAACATCAGCGTGGGTGAGATGCGTTCCGTGCTGGAAGCGGACGGCGAGGATTTCAGCGAGTTCCGACGCAGTATTGGCGAAGAAATCATGAGCGAGCGCCTGCGCCAGCGCGTGGTCAATAGCATGGACCCGGTCAGCGACACAGAGGTAGAGATCCTCCTGGCCTCGGAAGATTTTGCCGGCGGCGAATATGACATCTCGCACATCATGATCAACCTGCCGGACGGCTCGACGCCGCAACAGATCGAAACGGCAGCGAAACGCGCTGAGGATATCTATCAACAGTTGCAAGACGGCATGGACTTCGCGTCAGCGGCCATCAGCTTCTCCGAAAGCCAGGACGCCCTTGACGGTGGACGAATCGGCTGGCGTGACCTGAATTCTGTGCCCCGCGAGTTTGCCGATCAAATCCGTGATCTTGAGCCCGGTGCTTTCAGCCAGCCGCTCCGCAGCCCCGGCGGATTCCACATCCTGCAGGTTAACGATTACCGCGAAAACCGCCAGATCATGGCCGAAGAGTTTCGGGCCAACCACATGATGATCGTCCAGAATGAGCTGATCAACGCGGAGCAGGCGCAGGACATCATCAACGATCTCCATCAACAGATTGCAAACGGTGCGGATTTCGCGGAACTCGCGCGAGAGTATTCCGATGACACCACCAGCGCCAATCTGGGCGGTGATCTGGGCTGGTTCCCACCGCAGAAATTCGGGCCTCAGTTTGAAACCATGCTGGAAGGACTGGAAGACGGCGAACTGAGCCAGCCTTTCCAGACCCAGAGCGGCTGGCACTTTCTGCAGCGTGTGGGCTTCCGTGAAACCGATATCACAGAGGAGGCCATGGCCAATAAGGCCCGCCAGACCATCATGCAGCGCCGGGCCGAGTCTGAAATCGAAGGGTTTCTGCGCCAGCTGCGTGAAGAAGCCTTCGTCGAGCTGCGGCTACCTTCCTGAACGCCATGAAGCTGCTGGCGGTGACGCCCGGCGAACCGGCCGGTATCGGTCCGGAGATTCTTCTGCGTCACCGGCTGGCTCACCCGGATCAGCCCCTGGTAGCCGTCGGCGACCCGCAGCTTCTGCGCTCACGGGCTGAGTACTTCAAATTGCCCGTTGCCATCGAGGAATGGCAGCCAGGTGACACGCTTCCAACCCATGCCCTGGCCTGCCTGCCGGTGCCCCTGGAGCGCACCGCCAGACTCGGCACTTTGGACCCCGCCAACGGCCGCTATGTTCTTAATACACTCAACCGGGCCGTTGATCTGGTGCTGGACCAGGAGGCTGCGGGACTGGTCACGGGTCCGATCCACAAGGGCGTCATTAACGACGGCGGCCAGCCTTTTACCGGGCATACGGAGTTCCTGGCTGAGCGGGCCGGTGTGGACCAGGTGGTTATGATGCTGGCTGCGGACGCCCTACGGGTAGCGCTGGTCACCACCCATCTACCGCTGTCCGCTGTGCCCGCAGCCATTACGCCGGCGGCGGTCGAGGGCGCGGTGCGGATTTGCTATGCGGACCTGCGCCGTCGCTTCGGAATAAAACAGCCGGTCCTGCAGGTTCTGGGGCTTAATCCTCACGCCGGCGAGGGCGGTCATCTGGGTTACGAGGACGACCACATCATTGCCCCCGTGCTGGAACGATGCCGGGCGGAGGGTATGCATCTGACAGGCCCCGTGCCGGCGGACGCGGCCTTCACGCCGCGCGCGCTGGATCAATGTGACGCGGTACTGGCCATGTATCACGATCAGGGACTGCCGGTGCTGAAGCACGCTGGCTTCGGCCGTGCCATCAATATCACGCTCGGACTGCCCTTCCTGCGCACCTCCGTGGACCATGGCACAGCACTGGATATCGCCGCCCAGGGTGGTGCCGACGCCGCCAGTCTGGGCCACGCGATTGCGCAGGCTTTTGCCCTCAGCGCACCGACCCATGAAACATAAAGCGCGCAAGCGATTTGGCCAGAACTTTCTGGTCGACGGCGCTGTGATCGCGCGCATTGTAAGCGCGATTGCTCCCCAGCCCGGCGAGCGCATGGTGGAAATCGGCCCCGGGCAGGAGGCCCTGACCGCGCCGCTGATGGCCGCCGGAGCAGATCTGCAGGTCGTTGAAATCGATCGTGACTTGGCAGCCCGGCTGCAACAGCGGCATCCGCAGCTCAAGGTCATTAATGAAGACGCACTGCGGGTAGACTTCACCGCCCTGGCGGCCGGCGCGGACTACCGTCTGGTCGGCAACCTGCCCTACAACATCTCCACGCCCCTGCTGTTTCACCTGCTGAGCCAGCAACAGCCCCCCAGTGACATGCACTTCATGCTGCAAAAGGAAGTGGTGGAACGCATGCATGCCCTTCCGGGCAGCAAAACCTATGGCCGCCTTAGCCTCATGTGCCAGGTCTACGCCGAGGTAACGCCCCTGTTTCCCGTGCCGCCGACCGCCTTTGATCCGCAGCCGCGCGTGGACTCTGCCATCGTGCGGCTGGTCCCGCGTAAGGAGCCCCTGGTGCCCGTGGCACTGCTTGCGTCTTTTGACGCGGTGGTGCGTCAGGCTTTTTCCATGCGCCGCAAAACCCTGCGCAACAGCCTGCGTCAGTTACTGCATGGGGAAGAAATCGAAAGTGCCCAACTGGAACCCGCCGTTCGGCCCGAACAGGTGGACCTGGAGGGCTTCGTACGGCTCGCGAAGCAGCTCGCCGACCGGACCGGCAGCTAGGCTGACACTTTCATTCCGCGCCCAAGGCTCTATCATGTAGCTTCAGCTTGAGGATGTGTCATGAGTGAGCCGCCTGCGGTCAAGATCGAGCCCTTTCCCCAGTATCTCGGCGAGCATGAGAACCAGTATGCATTCGCATACACGATTCATATCACCAATGAGAGCGCGACCACCATACGCTTGCGCAATCGGCACTGGATCATTACCCATGGTAACGGCCATCAGGAAGAAGTGGCGGGCGAAGGGGTGGTCGGCGAAACGCCAGAGCTGCCTCCGGGTGCCCGCTACAGCTACACCAGCGGTGCCTTCTTGCCCACCCGCACCGGCTCCATGCAGGGCTCCTATGGATTCACTGATGCAGAAGGTCGCGAGTTTCGCGTGCCCATACCCGAGTTCGCGCTGCTGGTCCCTGATGCCCTGAACTGAAGCGACCGGACCGGAACCCAGTGGCCACCTATCTGATCGGGGACATCCAGGGGTGTCTGGAACCACTCCAGCGCTTGCTCGACACCATCAACTTCGACCCGGCTGTTGACCGGCTTTGGCCTTGCGGCGACCTGGTGAACCGCGGAGGCGATTCCCTCGGCGTCCTGCGTCTACTCCACAGCGTAGCGCCCTGCGTTGCGCCGGTGCTTGGCAACCATGACCTGCATCTGCTCGCCGAACAGGCCCGCCACCCGGAAGGCGGCAGTAGCAACCTTGAGTTTGAAGCCATTTTGCAAGCCCACGATCAGGCCAGCCTGCTGGACTGGCTGAATCAAATGCCGCTGGCTGCCTGGGATGAGGAGCACCGCCTGTTGCGCGTCCATGCAGGCGTCGTACCGAGTTGGACCTGGCAACAAACACTGGTGTATGCGCAGGAAGTCAGTGCGGTTTTACGGGGGCCCCGGCGCCAAACGCTGCTCCGGAAAATGTATGGCGATCGGCCCCGCCGTTGGCGACCGGAGCGCTCCGGCTGGCGCCGACTCCGGCTGATCACCAACGTGCTCTGCCGCATCCGCTACTGCGATGCGCAGGACCGTCTCTTCCTGCATCGGGATCCACCCAAAGGCAGGCAGCGTAAGCGCTACCGGCCCTGGTTCAAGCATCGGAACCGCGCAACGCGGGATGTGCGTATCGCTTTCGGTCACTGGGCAGCACTGGGGTTGCGCTGTCGCAAACGCTATCTGGCCCTCGATTCAGGCTGTGTCTGGGGTGGCCAGCTCAGCGCCTGGTGCCTGGAGGAAAACCGGTTGAGGCAGGTCAACGCCAGCCGGTGATTGACTAGCGGCGCATCCACTCCGCCACAGAAAAGGCGATGCCCTGCTCATCGGCAGGATGGTTTTCTGCATTGACCAGAAGCCAGTCACTGGTATCCCAGGCCGGGAACCAGGTATCGGCCTCCGGCTCCAGTTCCACCGTGGTCAGGACCAGACGGGAGGCCAGCGGTAAAGCTTGCCGGTAAAGCTCACCACCGCCGATGATCATGACCTCGGTTCCTTCGGCCGCCTCAATCGCTTCCACCAGGGAGCTCACCAGTTGGGCCCCTTCCAGTTGCAACTGCTTGTTGCGGGAGACCACCAGGTTCTGCCGGCCGGGCAAGGCGCGGCCGATCGACTCCCAGGTTTTCCGACCCATCACCACGGGCTTGCCGAGCGTGGTCTTCTTGAAATGCTTCAGCTCCGCAGGCAGGTGCCAGGGCATGCGCCCCTCAAGCCCGATGGCACCGTTGCGTGCCATAGCGGCGACCAGGGTTATGGTTTTATTCAGCATGATTCAGACCGCAATCGGCGCACGAATGGCAGGATGACACCGGTAATCCAGCAATTCGAAGTCTTCAAAACGAAAATCCTCCAGCCGGGACACCGCTTGATTCAGGCGCATGACTGGCAGGGGAAAGGGCTCCCTGCCCAACTGCTCCCGCACCTGCTCATGATGGTTGGAATAGATATGCGCGTCGCCCAGCGTGTGCACGAAATCTCCCGGTGACAAATCCAGCACCTGCGCCATCATGAGTGTCAGCAGGCTGTAGGAAGCGATATTGAAGGGCACGCCAAGAAAGACGTCCGCGCTGCGCTGGTAGAGCTGGCAGCTGAGGCGCCCCTGGGCGACATAAAACTGAAAAAGCGTGTGACAAGGAGGTAAGGCCTGGCGGCCCGCACTGGCATTCGCCTGCGGACTTTGGGTCTCATCGGGAAGCACCGCCGGGTTCCATGCAGACAAAATGTGTCGTCGGGAATCCGGGCGCTCGCGCAAGTTGGTCATCAACTCATCCAGCTGGTCAATGGTGCTGCCATCAGCCGCTGGCCAGCTACGCCATTGGGCGCCATAAACGGGCCCCAGTTCGCCCTGCGCATCTGCCCACTCGTCCCAGATACTGACCCCATGTTTATTCAAGTAGGCGATATTCGTGTCGCCTGCAATGAACCAGAGCAGCTCATGAATGATGGAGCGCAGATGAACCTGCTTGGTGGTCAGCAGGGGAAAGCCCCGGCCCAGATCAAAACGCATCTGATAGCCAAAAACACTGCGGGTTCCGGTACCGGTTCGGTCACCCTTGTCCGTGCCGGTATCCAGAATATGCTGCAGAAGGTCTAAATAGGTTTGCATCAAGCAGGCTCCGTGCGGGGCAGCTCACCTCGGCGGTAAGCCAGCACCATCATCATCAGTCCAATGGCAATCATGGGCAGGGACAGCAGCATACCCATGGTCAGCCAATCTCCCATCAGGGTACCCAGATGGGCATCGGGCTCCCGGAAAAACTCCACCAGCAGGCGGAAAATGCCGTAGCCCAGCAGAAACGCGCCGCTGATGGCGCCGAGGGGGCGCGGTCGCGCGGCGTAAATCATGAGCAGCAAAAACAGGGCCAGTCCCTCCAGCCCAGCCTGATAGAGCTGGCTGGGATGGCGCGCATAGGCATCGAGCAAACCGGCACGCCAGGCAGCCTCCAACCCCTCCGGCGCGCTCGCTGCGGGCAGTGAGGCCGGGAAAATCATGGCCCAGGGCACATCACTGAGACGTCCCCAGAGCTCACCACCGATAAAGTTGCCCAGTCGCCCGAAAGCCAGGCCCAAGGGTACGATGGGAGCGACAAAATCCGCCACCTGCCAAAAGCTTTTGTTGCGCTTACGGGCAAACCAGACCATGGCCACAATCACGCCCAGCAGGCCGCCGTGGAAGGACATGCCTCCATCGGTGATGCGCAGAATAAACAGGGGATTCTCTAGTAATTGCTCAAAACCGTAAAACAGCGTGTAGCCCAGACGCCCACCAATAATGACGCCCAGCATGCCGTAGAACATGAAATCGCCCACATCCTCGGTCGTCCATCCGGCCCAGGGACGCCGGGCAGCCAGCCAATGACCGATACCCCAGAACGCCAAAAAGGCCAGCAGATACATGACCCCGTACCAGAAATCAGCCACACAAT
>JABSSV010000102.1 GCA_013213875.1 Lysobacterales bacterium | reverse complement strand
GATGTAGCCCCGTTGATTGCCGGACTCGAGCATGCCAAACAGCCGCCTTAAAGGTAGTGAATGGGCAAGCGTGGCCGACTATGACCTCGGTGTCAAAGCCGGGAGCATGGGCAGCACGTTCTCGCTGTTGGCGCCCTGCCTGTCTGGCCAACAGTGTCTGCCGGCTCTTCCATGCCGAGCCTGCGATGATCGACCAGGGGTAAATTGCTGGCACCGCCTGTAAGGCGCATGTAATCTTTGGAACTGGCTACCGAGGAAAGCATTTCAGTGATGAGATCTTCTAAGCCCGCGATCCGGGTGATGATCGGCGCATTAGCGGCTGCTCTATGGGCCACCCCCGGCCAGGTTTTTGCCGCCGCTGGGGAGATGCCCTCGCTGGTTCAGGACATCGGTATCAGCCTGCTGACTGCCGGTTTAATTGCGCTGATTTTCACCCGTTTTCGCATTCCCAGCATTGCTGCTTTCCTGCTGGCCGGTGTCATCGTCGGTCCCCTTGGCCTTGAACAGGTCACCAACCCGGACAATATCGATACGATTGCCCAGCTGGGCTTTATCTTGCTGCTATTTCTTATCGGGCTGGAAATTGACTTTAAAAAGGTCTTCGGCAGTGGCAAGGCTGTTACCGTATCGGGTTTGCTGCAATACCCCCTCACTATCGCCTTTGGTGTGCTCGCGGTTAAGGGGCTGCTGTGGCTCGGTTTTGGCGGTGATCTGCTCGCTTCCAGCCCCTTTGCGCCGCTTTATCTCGGGGTGGTCATCGCCGGTTCCTCAACCCTGCTAGTCATCAAGCTGTTTCAGGAGCATTTTGAGTTGGATACGGAGCCAGGTCGTCTGGCGCTCGGCATGCTTATTTTTCAGGACATCTGGGTCATCATTGTCATCCTGATTCAACCCAACCTGCAGAATCCGGAACTGGCTCCCATCGCCCTGTCCTTTGCCGGCATTCTCTGTTTGTCGTTGTTCGCCGTCATGCTCGCCCACATGGTGTTCGAACCCTGCTTTGAATGGATTGCAAAGACGCCTGAACTTACCCTGACCGTAGCCCTGGCCTGGTGCTTCACCGTGGTCTTTTTTGGCCAGAACATTGACAGCACATCCACCCTGATCTTTGGCGTCAATCCACACATGAATGTGGGCTCGGGCATGGCCGCCCTGATTGCCGGCGCCTGCATAGCCAGCCTGCCCTCGGCGACCGAGGTCATTACCAAAGTCAGCATTGTGAAGGACTTTTTCATCACGCTGTTTTTTGTGGCCCTCGGCATCAGCATCCCGGCTCCGGAAAGCTGGAATGTGCTGCTGATTGCCCTGGCGCTGGCGGCTCTGGCGCTGCTTGCCCGGCAACTGGTCTTTTTCCCCCTCTTCTACTGGACCGGGGTGGACCAGCGTAACGCCCAGGTCAGCGCCATTCGTCTGGCGCAAATCTCGGAGTTCGGCTTGGTCATTGGTTTCCTCGGGCTCCAATACGGTCATATCTCCCCGGAGCTGAACGCTGCCATTATCTTTGCCTTTGTTATCACCGCGCTGATCACGCCACTGCAGTACGAGCGCGCCTATGACATTCACAAAGCACTGGAACCGCTACTCAACCGTCTTGGCTTCAAGCCACCGGCTCGGGAAACCGATGAAGAAAGCAAGCGCTACCAGTTGGCCATGCTGGGTTTCCACCGACACGCATCCTCCCTGCTCTCTGATCTGACCCACAAGAATCCGGATCTGGTCAAGAAAACCCTGGTGGTGGATTTTAATGTCACCCTGCACCCGCAGATCAGCGCCAGCGGCGCCACGGTCCGCTACGGAGACCTCAGTAATTCCGAGACCCTGCACCATATCGGCCTGGGACGCGCGGAAGTGATTGTCTGCACCATTCCTGACGATTTGCTGCGCGGCATCAGCAATCGCTCCCTGGTCGCACTGCTGCGCGAAATGAATCCATCTGCCATTATTATTGCTAACGGCATTAGTTTTGAAGAAATACAGCACGTCTATGATGCTGGAGCGGACTACGTGTATATGGCGCGCCTGGAGTCCGCTTTGGCCCTGGAGGCTGCGGTAAGCAGCGCCGTTAATGGAGATCTCAACTCGTACCGTAAGCGTGCGCATGCGGAAAGACGCCTGCCGGGACGAACTGAGGTGATTCGATGAGAGCTTGTATGGACGTTCGGAGCGCAACCCTGTGACGTTACTGGTTCAGATCACCGACACGCACATCACGCACCGTGATGGCCTGCTCTACGGTCAGGTTGATACGGCGGAAAACCTTCGTGATACGGCGCAAGAGATTAATCGCATTCGCCCCCGGCCGGAGGCGCTCATTGTCACCGGTGACCTGGTTGAGACACCGGATAGGGAAAGCTACGAGTATTTCATTGAGCTGATCAGCGCCGTGCAGATTCCTGTTTGCGTGCTGCCGGGCAACCATGACGACCCGGCCCTTATGACAGATGTGTTTTCCGGCACGCCCTACTTTCCCGTCACCGATGACACCTGCCAGTACGCACTGGAACTTTCAGACGTACGACTTTTAGCCCTCAACAGTCACGCCGGTGGCAGTGAGTTGCCGGAATTGGGGCTAAGGAATCTGGCCTGGCTTGAGCAGGAACTGGAGCGCTCAGATAAACCTACGGTGATTGGCTTGCACCATCCCCCCATGATGACCGGAATCGAGTTCATCGACATGGCAGGCACGGACTGGTTTCAGGAGCTGCGTCGCATACTGGGTCAGCATGAGCAGGTGCAACTGGTGATCTGTGGCCACTGCCACACGGACATGTCGGGGCGCATTGACCAGGTACACGAATACATGGCCGGCAGCGTGGCCCATCAGCTAATCGCCGCCCGCAGCGTGGATATTGCCCCTTCCTTTGAAGTGAAGCCCAGCCCGCCGGTACTGCATCATTTCGTTAATGGTCAGTTTGTTAGCGGCAGCTATCCCTGGCCGATTAACGCAGAGGTGAATCGCATTGACCGCCAATCGGGTATTCCCTGGGAAACACTCAAGCTACAGATGATGGGTTCCAAAGCCCCCTAGCCCCGCGGCCCTAGTCCCGCGGCGCGACCCGGGGACATGAGCTAGGAGCTGTAATACTGGCCATAGCGTCCGTAATGGTAGTAATAACCGGAATCTCCGTAGCCCAGACGGCCATAGCGCTTCAGGTCGACCTGCTGTAAAACCACGCCGGCAACATCGACCTGGCTCTTGTGCAGCAGCTGCAGCGCGGCCCGAGCGACTTTTTTCGGCGTCTTGTTCCAACGCACCACAAACAAGGTCTTGTCAGCAACCTGCCCAATCACCCGTGAATCGGCCACAGCCATCACCGGCGGTGCATCAATCAATACGTAGTCGTACTCGGTCTTGAGAATCGCAACCAGTTGTTGCATGCGCTCACTGGCAAACAAATCAGCAGCGCTCACGTATTTCGCCTGGCCGGTGGCCATGAAAGCCATTCCCGAGGGCTCATGAGGGGTGATAAACGGTGCAACCTCATCATGCTCCGCAATCATGAAATCCGTCAGGCCCGGCCCCGTGTCCTTCACCCCCAGTTTTTTGGCGATACTTGAGCGGCGCAGGTCCCCATCCACAATAACGACCTTCTTACCGCTTTTGGCCAGCACCAGGGCCAGGGAAAGCACCAGCGTGGTCTTACCCTCCTCGGGTACGGAACTGGTCACCTGAATGGCCTGAATATTCTGATCCGGATCGGTTAACTGGAGAGACACCTGCAGCGAGTTAATCGCCTCCACGTAGCCTGAAGCATCCTTCTCCTGCACGTGCTCATGGGGTAACTGCTTGCCGGTAAGATGCGGCACCATACCGATTGCGTGCACTCCCAACTGCTGTTCGATTTGCTCCGGACTCAACATACCGGGGCTGAGCAGATGCAGCCCGATGACCAGCGCGCAGGACAGCAGCAAGCCACCCAGGAGGTAGCTCATCAGCAAACGCTTCCGGTTCGGATAAGCCGGCCGACCCGGCACCTCTGCCTGCGAGATGACGCGCCCCTCAGGCGTTTCTGTCCCTTCCGTGCTGGCGCTTTCCTTAAAGCGGTTGAGAAAAGTTTCGAACAGGGTCCGGTTGGCAGCTGCCTCGCGCTCCAAAGCACGCAGTTGAATCGCCTCGCGATTCTGCGCGCCGGTCTGGGATGTTGGGGCGGCGCGGCCGCCACGGCGGCGGCGCAGGTGGTAGATGCCGCCCATGGCGAGCTGATGGCTGGGTTTTCGGACTATGATATCGTCGGCTTCCATGGCCAGACGCTGGCCCATGCGCCGCGTCATCAGGGTACTTTTCAGGTGGGTGACGGTGCTGCTCTGGCCGAGAAGCTTGGCAAACCGGTGGTGTGGGATTTTCGCTCAGATGATGTGGCAATGGGCGGCGAG
>JABSSV010000101.1 GCA_013213875.1 Lysobacterales bacterium | reverse complement strand
CAGTTTGTGGGGCGTGTTGAACGGGCGCTGGAGTTGTCCGGCAAGCCGGCGATTGTCCCCTCCATTGAGGGCTGGGCAAGAATCTACGGTGACAATCAGATTCGCGTTGATCCGGCGGACGATCCCTTTTGGGAAGGGTTTTTGGTGCTCTAACTAATCGTCGCCGCAGCGCCGGTTGTACAATCCCCTCGCGCCCTGTCGCTCACCGGCGGTGTGGGCATCGTGTAAGTTTAAGCAAGGAAACCATCATGAAATGGATGATCGCCCCTTTAAGCTGCGCGCTTCTGTGCGCGGGGTCCGTCGTGGAGGCAGCCGAAGACAGCGCCGCTTTTCGCGCGCTCTACGAACAGGAATGGGCCTTTAGAACGGCGGAGTATCCCGAGCTGGCGCGTTCCAATGGTGGCGCACCGGCCGCGCGGCTGACCCGGGTTAGCGAGGCCGATCAGCAACGCCGCTACGCCTTTTGGAAAGATCTGCGAGCGCAGCTGGACGCCCTGAGCTGTGAGCGCCTGGAGCGCGAGGAGTGCATTAACTTTCGCATTTTTCGCGCGCAGCTGGATCAGTTTGTGGCTGACTATGAGACCCGCGCCTATCTGATTCCGTTTACCAGCGATTGGGCCTACTGGATGGGCTGGTCACGTATGGCGGATTTGTCCAACTTTTCCGAGCTGGAGGATTACAACGCCTATCTGGCAAAGCTCAGTGAGCTGCCGCTGGTGGGGGATGAGTATTTAGCGCTCATGCGCCGGGGGATCGAGCTGGGCATGACGCAGCCGCGTGTCATTCTCGCGGGTCGCGACGAGCCCATTGCCGCGCAGCTGGTTGAGCGCGTGGAAGACAGCCCCTTCTACGCCCCGTTTTTGAACTTTCCCGAATCCGTGCCCGCCGCCGAGCGTGCCGCGCTGGCCGAGCGCGGCCGGGCCGTGGTGGCAGAAAGCGTCTTGCCGGCCTACGCCAGCCTGCTGCGATTTTTCCGCGAAGAATACGTGCCCGGCGCCCGCGAGTCCCTGGGTGCGACGCAGCTGCCGGGTGGTGAACGCTATTATCAGGAGCAGATTCGGCGCTATGCGACCACGGAAATGACGCCGCAGGAGATACACGACATTGGCCTCTCGGAAGTCGCCCGCATTCGCAGCGAAATGGATGACATTATTCGCGAGGTGGCTTTCGAGGGCAGTTTCGCAGAGTTTCTGGAGTTTTTGCGTACCGACGAGCAGTTCTACGCCAAGGATGCAAAAGAACTGCTGGCGCTGGCCTCCTACTACGCCAAGAAAGCGGACGGCGTGCTGCCTAAATTCTTCACGGTACTGCCGCGCCAGCCCTATGGGATCGCGCCGGTGCCTGATGAAATCGCGCCGTTTTTTACCGCGGGTCGCTATCTTGGCGCGCCATTGGAGGCCCGCCGTGGCGGTTACTACTGGGTGAATACCCATGACCTTCCCAGCCGCACCCTCTACACGCTGCCCGCCCTGACCCTGCACGAGGCCGTGCCCGGTCATCATCTGCAGAACGCGCTGGCTCTGGAGCATGCGCAGCAACCGCCGTTTCGCCGGAACACCTACATTTCAGCCTACGGTGAGGGGTGGGCGCTGTACACGGAAAAGCTGGGTGTGGAGATGGAGATTTATGAGACGCCCTATGAGCATTTCGGGCGTCTTACCTACGAGATGTGGCGTGCCTGCCGCCTAGTGATTGATACCGGCGTGCACGCGCTGGGCTGGACCCGCCAGCAGGCGCTGGACTACCTGGCCGGTAACACGGCGCTATCCCTGCATGAGGTCACCACCGAGGTGGACCGCTACATTAGCTGGCCAGCCCAGGCTCTGAGCTACAAGCTGGGCGAGTACACCATCTGGCAATTGCGCCGGGATGCGGAGCAGCGTCTCGGCGCGGCCTTCGACCTGCGGGCTTTCCATGATTTTATTTTGTCCCTGGGCTCCGTGCCGCTGGGAGTGATGACGGATGAGGTCGAGCGCTGGGTGCAGTCACAGATACCAGCGCCCGCCTAGTACGCCGCCGGGGAGGGCGCCGCGGGCAGGCGGAAGAAACGCCGCGCCGTGGCCGTGGTGCTCGCCGCTAGCGTCGCGGGGTGTTCGCCCCGCACCGCGGCCAGCGTGCCCAGGATCCAGGGCAGGTGGCGGGGTTCGTTGCGGTGTGACTTAACGCGGGGTCGCAGGTTGCGCGGTTTGAGGTAGGGCGCATCCGTTTCAATCATCAGGCGTTCGGCGGGTATGTCGCCGAGATAGGCCTTCATATGCGTGCCGCGCCGTTCATCGCAGATCCAGCCGGTGATGCCGATGTGGCAGTCCAGATCCAGATAGGCGTGAAGCTCATCCCGGCTGCCCGTGAAGCAGTGCACCACCACGTCACTGAGTTGATGGCGGAAGCTTTTGAGCAGTGCATGAAAATCCTCATGCGCATCGCGCAGATGCAGAAACATAGGCAGACCCGAGTCGGCGCCCATTTGCAGCTGTGCCTCAAAGGCCCGCGCCTGTGCATCGCGCGGTGAAAAATCCCGAAAGTAATCGAGCCCCGCCTCGCCAACGGCGACCAGTTCCGGCGCTGCCAGCAGCTCGCGCAGTCGCGCTTCCCCCTCCGTGCTCCAGTCCGTCGCCCGGTGTGGGTGGACCCCGGCGGTCGCGAAAAGCGTGCCCGGCTGCGCCCGGGCCAGCGCCAGGGCCTGTTCGCTGCCCTCAAAACTGGCACCGGTGACGACCAGTTGGGTCACGCCAGCGGCTTGAGCGCTTTGCAGCACCGCGTCGCGGTCCGCATGGAAAGACTCATGGGTCAGGTTGGCGCCAATATCGATCAATTCCATGGCCGTGGGCTTCTGTGGCAAAGCGCAGCATTGTAGCGTCTTGGTGCTCCGCCTGCCGCCGCTGGCACGTTAGAATAGGGCCATGAGTGACACGCAGCTGAAACTCCCGCAAAGCCGCCTGCGCGCCTGGTGGCAGCTCATGCGTTTTGACCGCCCCATCGGTATTCTGCTGCTGCTCTGGCCGACGCTCTGGGCCCTCTGGGCCGCAGCGGGCGGCCCGCCCAGTACGCAAAATCTTGTGATTTTTCTTGTCGGCGTCGTCGTCATGCGGGCAGCTGGCTGCGTCGCGAATGATCTGGCCGATCGTGATTTCGATCCGCATGTTGAGCGCACGCGGGAGCGGCCTCTGGCCGCGGGCACGCTCAGCCCGGCGGAGGCCCGTGCCGGTCTGTTGCTGCTGTTGCTGCTGGCCTTCGGATTGGTGCTGATGACCAATCGACTGACCGTGCTGCTGGCCATTGTCGGTGCCGGGCTGGCCCTGATCTATCCCCTGTGCAAGCGCTTTATGGATTTGCCGCAGGCTGTACTCGGTGTGGCTTTTGGCTGGAGTGTGCCCATGGCCTTTGCTGCCGAAACCGGCGCGGTGCCCGCCCTGGCCTGGTGGTTGCTGCTCTTCAATGTGTTTTATTCCCTAATCTATGACACCTGGTATGCCATGGTTGACCGTGCAGATGACCTGGCCATCGGTGTCCGCTCCAGTGCGATCCTGTTCGGGCGCTATGACCGGCAGCTTATTGCCGGCCTGCAATTGGCCATGCTGGTGCTGGGCGTTTTTGTGGGCTGGCGCTACGGCTGGTCCTGGCCCTGGTTCCTGGCCCTGGCCCTATGCGTGCTCCTGTTTGCTCAGCAGCAGTGGATCGCGCGCCGGCGCGATCGGCAAGGTTGTTTTCGTGCCTTCATGCTGAATAATTGGATCGGGCTGGTGCTGTTTCTTGGTTTGCTTCTGAATTTCTCTCTGCCATGGCGGTTCTGACCCGCAAGGCAGAGCCCAGCCGGGTGCGGCTTGAGCATCCGGCGCAGGCGGATGGCGAAGCGGTAACCCGGGTACTGCAGGCCAGTCGCCATTTCCATCATCCCTGGGTGACAGCACCCGGTGATCTGAGCTCTTGGCGTCGCTATTTGCAGCGCCTGGAGCGTGACGACGAGGCTGGCTTCCTGATTCGGCGCCGTTCCGATGCGGCCCTGTGTGGCGTGGTAAACCTCAACCTCATTACCTACGAAGCGCTGTGCAGTGCCTATATCAGCTACTACGCGGTTGCTGAGCACGCTGGCCGTGGCTATATGAAAGAGGGTCTGCAGTTGGTGATTCGCCATGCCTTTGAGACCCTGGAGCTGCATCGCCTTGAGGCGAACATCCAGCCGGACAATGAAAATTCTGTGCGCCTGGTGGAGAGCCTGGGCTTTGAGTGCGAGGGTTACTCACCAAGATTTCTCCATATCAATGGCCGCTGGCGCGATCATGAACGCTGGGCCTTGCTGGCGGACTAGCGGTTCGAATCCAGCGCGCGGGCGGTGACCCAGATGCCCAGCCAGCCCGCTCCGGCCAGGGCCTTGGCGCAGGCCCGCAAGGTTGCCCCCGTGGTCATCACATCATCCACCAGCAGTAGGCTGCGACCGGTCAGCTCAGGGCCATGCCATTGAAATGCCTGGCGCAGATTCCGCTGTCGTTGCTGACGGCCCAGACCGGCTTGCGCCGGCGTGCGCCGGGTACGGAGCAGACCACCGGGCGCCAGTGGCCAGCTTTTGCCCGCGCTCAGTAGCAGGGCCAGCTCCCGGGCCTGATTGAAGCCACGCCAGCGCTCCCGGGTCCAGTGTAAGGGTACCGGTATGAGCCAGGGCCGGGATGGAGGGTGGGGCTGTGGGCCGCGCAACATAGCCTGCGCCAGCGCCGCGCCGGCCACAAGCGAGCCTTGATACTTGAATCGCAATACCAGCCGGTCGATAGGAAAGGCATAGCGCAGGGGGATGGCGGCGCTTGTCCAGGGTGGCGGTCGCTGCAAGCAGCGCCCACAGAGCGCTGCCCCTGCGGCCAGAGGAATTGCGCAGCCGGCGCAGCCAGCCTCCAGTCCCGGAAGTCCAGCCACACAGGGCCGGCACAGGGCCTGCGTGGCCGGCGCCTGGCAGAGCAGACAGCGACCTTTCCCTATGCGGCGAGCCGCCATCGCTGCTGCAAATTTCGTCATACGACGAAATTTTTGTGCCAGGCCGACCTGTCAACCGGTTTGGTCACCTCTGGTTGACATGCCCGAAGCGCCTGCCGATACTGCCACGCTAACTGTTCACTGCCAGCAGGACTCTGCTCATGCCAACTGATGCTGCGGTTATTCGCCATAACTGGACCCAAGATGAGGTAGAGCGTCTTTTTGCGCTGCCGTTTAATGACTTGCTGTTTCGTGCGCAAACGGCGCATCGGCAGCATTTCCCGGCCAACGAGGTGCAGATCAGTACCTTGCTGAGCATCAAGACCGGCGCCTGCCCCGAAGACTGCAAATACTGTCCGCAGAGCATCCGCTACAACACCGGCCTTGAGCGCGAGCCACTCATGGAACTGGAAAAAGTGCGCCAGGCGGCGCGCGAGGCGAAGCAGGGTGGCGCCAGCCGTTTTTGTATGGGGGCAGCCTGGCGTCGACCGAAAGATCGCGACATGGACCGCGTGATTGACATGGTGATTGCGGTTCGAGAGGAGGGTCTGGAAACCTGCATGACGCTTGGCATGCTGACGGAAGCCCAGGCCCAGCGTCTGGCAGACGCAGGCCTCGACTACTACAACCACAATCTGGACTCCTCGCGGGAGTACTATGCCAAGGTCATTACCACGCGCAGCTATGACGACCGGCTGGAGACGCTGGCGGCCGTGCGCGAGGCAGGCATGAAAGTCTGTTGCGGAGGCATTGTGGGCATGGGTGAAACCCAGACTGATCGCATCGGTCTGCTCATAGAGCTGGCCAACTTGCCTGACCATCCGCAGAGCGTGCCCATCAACCATCTGGTGCGCGTCGCCGGCACGCCTCTTGAGGATACGAAGGCGCTGGATCCGCTGGATTTTGTGCGGACCATCGCGGTCGCGCGCATCATGATGCCCGCCTCGGTAGTGCGGCTTTCCGCGGGCCGCATGAACATGACCGATGAGCAGCAGGCACTGTGCTTCCTGGCTGGGGCCAACTCCATTTTCTATGGCGACCAACTGCTCACCACTGACAATCCCGAGGCCGCGCGCGATCGGCAGTTGCTTGCCCGTCTGGGCCTGAAGCCCGCTGCGGGCGAAGGTGGCAAGGCGGTGCTTGATCTGGCCCGTGACCCGGCCGCCTGAGACGCTAGCAGAGCGTCTGGCGGCGGCCGAGCGTCAACGCCAGGGGCAGCATCGACAGCGCCGCCGCCGACTCTTCGAACGTCTGCCCGGTCAACGGGTGCGGACGGCGCAGGGTACGCTGCACGACTTCAGCAGCAATGACTATCTGGGTCTGGCCCATGGTCCAGCCGCCGGTGCTGCAGGCAGTGGCGCTTCGGCCCTTGTCAGTGGCTATGGTCCAGCCCATGCCGCCCTGGAAGAGGCCCTGGCCGCATGGCTGCAGCGCGAGGCGGTATTGCTGACCACCTCCGGCTTCATGGCCAATCTGGCCGTGGCCACCAGCCTGAGCCAGCGCGATGATCTGATCGTTCAGGACCGCCTTTGCCATGCCTCCCTCATCGACGCGGCGCGCCTGAGTGGCGCCCGTCTGCGTCGCTTTCCCCATGCGGATCTGGCCGCTGCCGAGCGACAGCTGGCTCGTGACACGGGTGGCCACCGCCTGCTGGTTAGCGACGGCGTATTTTCCATGGACGGTGATCTTGCCCCGGTGGCCGGGCTGGCCAGATTGGCAGCGGCCCAGGGCGCTACGCTGGTGATCGACGATGCGCACGGGCTGGGCGTGCTGGGCACCGATGGCGGCGGAATCTGCGAGCTGGCGGGTTTGACCGCCAAGGAGGTGCCCGTCCTGGTGGGTACCCTGGGCAAGTCCTTTGGTGTCGGTGGCGCCTTTATTGCCGGTGACCGGACGCTGATCCGCCATTTGGAAAATACCGCGCGCAGCATTATTTACAGCACGGCGCTGGCACCGGTGCTGGCAAGCACCGCGTTGCAACGTCTGGAAGCGGTCCGCGCACCGGAGCGGCGCCAGCAGCTGCGGTCCATGGTGTCCTATTTCCGCCGCCGCGCCACTGAGCTTGCTATCCCTTTGCGGCCCTCTGAAACACCTATCCAGCCCCTGGTGCTTGGTGACGAGACGCGCACGCTGGCCGTTGCGCAGGCGCTGGAACAGGCCGGCTATCTGGTTGGGGCGATCCGCCCTCCCACCGTGCCAGAGCACACCTCACGACTGCGCATTACCCTGTCCGCAGGCCATAGCGAGGCATGCATCGACGGGCTGCTGACTGCGCTGCGGCAGGCTTTGGCCGACCTGCCGCCGGTCAGTGATTCGGCGTGAGTGGCTTGCGCGGTGACATGAATCTGATCCCGGGCTGGGGCATGGGGCCCCGGTGCTGGGGCCCCATGGCCGAGAAGCTGGAGACCCGTTACCGGCTTCAGTACAGCAGCCTTCCGGGCCATGGCGTGCTTGCGCCCCGGCCGGCCTGGCAGCTCTCTGACGTGGCCGCTCAACTGCTTGCAGAGCTGCCGGCCGGAGTGTGGCTGGGTTGGTCGCTGGGTGCTCAGCTGGCCTTGCAGCTTGCCCGTCTGGCGCCGGAGCGGGTGCGGGCACTGGTGCTGCTGGGTGCAACACCCCGCTTCCTGCGGGCTTCGGATTGGCCGCATGCCATGGCCCCGGCCGTGTTTGACGCTTTTAAGACCAGCTGTCGCGAGGATCCGATCAGGACCCTGCGCCGCTTTCAGGCATTGCAGGTCAAGGATAGCGATCATGCGGCACCGGTGCTGCGCAGTTTGCGTCAGAACCGTATCGCAGAGCCCGAATGCGAGATACTGGCGGACGCACTGGCTGTGCTGCAGGAGACCGATCTGCGACCGCTGCTCGCGCAGCT
>JABSSV010000100.1 GCA_013213875.1 Lysobacterales bacterium | reverse complement strand
GCCAATGTGGCCGAGGCCGTGGGCGCCGATATTGAGAAAGTGCGCTTGGGAATCGGATCAGATCCGCGCATCGGTTACTCGTTTATCTATCCGGGAGCAGGCTACGGCGGCAGTTGTTTCCCAAAAGACGTGCGGGCGTTGACACGCACGGCTACGGAAGCGGGCTATGAAGCCCAGCTGCTGCAGGCTGTGGAAGACGTCAATAACCGTCAGCGCCATAAGCTGGGTACGCTTCTAAAGCGTCATGCCGGGGAAGATCTGAACGGTTTTACCCTGGCGGTCTGGGGGCTGGCCTTTAAGCCCAATACGGACGATATTCGCGAGGCACCCTCGCTGACGTTGATTGAGGAGGCCCTGGCTGCTGGCGCGCAGATCCGTGCCCACGACCCGAAGGCCATGCACGCAGTGGCGGAACGTCTTTCTGTTCATGAAGGGTTTGAATTGGTAGACGATCCCTACATGGCGGCCGCCGGCGCCGATGCCTTGGCGTTGGTTACTGAATGGCGACAGTACTGGGCACCGGACTTTTCCCGGCTGGCGGAACTCATGCGCAGCCCGGTAATACTGGATGGGCGCAATATTTGGCAGCCGGGTGTGGTGCGTGCGCGTGGCTTTACCTACTATTCGATTGGACGACCGTGAGGCCAGCGTTCGCCTGAGGCGGATACTGCGATTGTGATGAGTGAATCCCTACAAGACCAACTGATGGCCCTGGGTCTGGCCAAGGACCGGCCCAAGAAAAAATCCCGACCCAAGCGCCGCCCGAAGAAGCAGCGCGCAGCGGGGAGTGGTCAGGACATCTCGCTGGATGCGGCCTACCGTGCGCGCGAGCAATCGGAGAAAGCGAGTCAGGAACGGGCGAAAGCCGAGAAGCGCGCCCTGGATCTGGAGCGTCGACGCATCAATAAGGAGATTGAGGCGCTGCTGGACGGACAGGCCCAAAATGTTGACGGCGCGGATCTGAAGCGCAACTTTCTCTTCAAGGGTCGCATCCGGACGGTACGGGTGACTCCGGAGCAGCTCGCTGCCGTCAACGACGGCTCCCTGGGCGTGGTTTTTTTACGCGGCAATTATCTGCTCGTTGATCCCCAGCTGCGCGATCAGATTGCGGCCCTGTCAGCCGATCACGTGCCGGACCTGTCTGGTGTTGGAAGCGCTGAGGAAGAGGGCGATCATCCGGTGCCGGACGACCTGGTCTGGTAAGGGTGTAGCGCCGGCGCTAGCAGTTGGCGGGCAGAAGGCGCTCAACCTCATCGCTGTCGATGCCCTTGCGCATGGCATAGTCTTCGATCTGGTCCTGCTGGATGTCACCGAGCACAAAATACTGGCTTTCCGGATGGGCGAAATAGTAGCCGCTTACGGCTGCGGCAGGCAGCATGGCGTAGCCTCCGGTCAGGCTCATGCCGCTGTTTTTGCCCGCGTCCAGTAGTTCAAACAGCTTCATTTTCTCACTGTGTTCCGGGCAGGCGGGGTAGCCGGGTGCCGGTCGGATACCCTCATAGGCTTCCGCGATCAGCGCATCGTTGTCGAGTTGCTCATGCTTGGCATAGCCCCAGTATTCGGTCCGCACACGCTGATGCATGCGCTCCGCCAGCGATTCTGCGAGGCGGTCGGCAAGCGCCTTCAGCAAGATGGCAGAGTAGTCGTCGTTGGCGGCTTCAAAAGCGGCCACGTGCGCCTCAATGCCGATGCCTGCGGTGACAGCGAACAGACCGATATGGTCTTTCAGTCCCGATTCCAACGGTGCGATGAAGTCGGCCAGGCAATAGTGAGGCCGGCCCGCAGGCTTGTGCTTCTGCTGCCGTAGAAAATTCAGCCTGAGCCGTTCTTCCTTGCGGTCTTCGTCCGTGAAAATGATCACGTCATCGCCCACGGCCGCCGCCGGAAAGAATCCCACGGTCGCCTTCGCCTGCAGCCAGCGCTCCTGAATGATGCGTTCCAGCATGGCCTGTGCATCCCGATACAGGCTGCGCGCTGCTTCACCTTTCTGCGGGTCATGCAGAATGTCCGGGAAGCGACCGGACAGTTCCCAGGATTGGAAAAAGGGCATCCAGTCGATGGTAGCCACCAGATCCGCCAGCGGGTAATCATCAATCACGCTCAGACCGGGCACGGCCGGTGCCTGCGGTGCATGCGCCTCAAAGTCCGCCTGAAAGGCATTGGCGCGCGCGTCGCTCAGCGCCAGCGGGGGCTTGCGATTGCTGCCGGCAGCACGGCGCTGACGCAGGGCTTCGTACTCGGCTGCCGTACTGCTGCGGAAGCGCCCGCGCTCCTCCTTGTCAACGAGACGCCGCGCAACACCAACGGCCCTGGAGGCGTCTTTAACCCAAAAGGCGCCCGCTGCGTATTCAGGCTCGATGCGCAGGGCCGTGTGCATGCGGGAGGTGGTGGCTCCGCCGATCATGAGCGGCATGTCCATGCCCCGTCGTTCCATCTCCGCCGCCACAATGCGCATTTCTTCCAGCGAGGGCGTGATCAGGCCGGACAGGCCGATCACATCCACGTTTTCAGCTTGAGCGCGATCCAGAATGGTATCCACGGGCACCATGACGCCGAGATCAACCACCTCGAAGTGATTACAACGCAGCACCACGCCAACGATGTTTTTGCCGATATCGTGAACGTCACCCTTGACCGTGGCCATGAGAATACGCGGTGCGCGGTTATCCTCATCGCTGGCCTGTTTTTCCTGTTCGATGTAGGGCACCAGCACCGCCACCGCCTGTTTCATGACGCGCGCGCTCTTGACTACCTGCGGCAGGAACATCTTGCCGCTGGCAAACAGATCGCCGACCACATTCATGCCATCCATGAGTGGGCCTTCGATCACATCCAGGGCCCGCGCCGCACCGCTGCGCGCCTCTTCCGTATCCGCTTCGATATGGCTGGTAATGCCTTTCACCAGAGCGTGCCGGAGTCGTTCCTGCACCGGTGCTTCCCGCCACGCTTCCGTGTCTTCACTTCCGGCCCGCTCACCCTGATAGGACTGGGCAATTTCCAGCAAGCGCTCCGCCGCGTCATCACGGCGGTAAAGCACAACGTCCTCAACCGCATCACGCAGTTCCGGCTCAATCTCGTCATAGACCTCCAACTGGCCGGCATTGACGATACCCATGTCCATGCCGGCACGAATGGCGTGATAGAGGAATACGGAATGAATGGCTTCACGCACGCGGTTTTGGCCGCGAAAGGAGAAGGAGATGTTACTTACCCCGCCGGATATCAGGGCGCCGGGGCAGGTTTCCTTGATGGCAGCCGTCGCCTCAATGAAATCCAGCCCGTAGCGGTTATGCTCTTCAATACCGGTGGCCACGGCAAAAATATTTGGGTCAAAAATGATGTCCTCCGGCGGGAAGCCGACCGTTTCCGTGAGCAGCGTCCAGGCCCGCGTGCAGATGCTGACGCGTCGTTCCAGCGTGTCCGCCTGCCCTTGCTCGTCGAAGGCCATCACGATGACGGCAGCGCCGTAGCGCAGGATCTTCCGCGCCTGCTCCAGAAACGGTGCTTCGCCTTCCTTCAGGCTAATGGAGTTGACCACCCCTTTTCCCTGCAGGCAGGCGAGGCCCGCTTCCAGCACGTCCCAGCGGGAAGAGTCGATCATCACGGGTACCCGGGCGATATCTGGCTCCGACGCGATCTGGTTTAGAAACCGCACCATGACCGCCGCACTGTCCAGCAGCCCCTCATCCATATTGACATCGATGATTTGCGCTCCGTTCTCCACTTGCTGCAGCGCGACGCTCACTGCTGCCTCGAAATCATCTGCCTGAATGAGACGTCGGAAAACGGCTGAGCCGGTGACGTTTGTGCGTTCGCCGACATTCAGAAAATTCAGTTCGGGGGATAGGGTAAGCGGCTCCAAACCGGACAAGCGGCAGTATCGTTCAGGCTCTGGCAGCGGTCGCGGCCGGGCCGGTTCCATGGCGCTGACAATGGCGGCGATATGTTCCGGCGTGGTGCCACAGCAGCCGCCCACCAGATTGAGCATGTCCTGACGGGCAAAGTCGGCCAGCACGGCCGCCATGTGCTCCGGCGTGTCATCATATTCACCCAACTCGTTGGGTAGGCCGGCGTTTGGGTGGGCGCTGACCGGGCAGTCGGCCACGCGCGCCAGTTCTTGAGCCCAGGGTCGCATCTCCTCTGCACCCAGAGCGCAGTTCAGCCCGATGGAAAAAGGTCTGGCGTGCCGGACGGAATTCCAGAAAGCTTCAACGGTTTGGCCGGAAAGGGTCCGCCCGCTGGCGTCGGTAATGGTGCCGGAGATCATGACGGGCACGCGCCAGCCGCGCTCGTCAAAAATCTCTTCCAGGGCGAACAGTGCCGCTTTGGCATTCAAGGTATCGAAGACGGTTTCCACCATTAGCAGATCAGCGCCGCCCGCCAGCAGCGCCTGTGCTGCTTCCCGATAGGCCAGGCGCAGGTCTTCAAAAGTCACATTGCGGTAGTCGGGCCGGTTGACGTCCGGCGACAGCGAGGCGGTGCGGTTGGTTGGGCCGAGCACCCCGATCACAAAACAGTGTCGATGCGGCGCTGCGGCCATCTGCGCATCAGCGGCCTGCCGGGCGAGCCGGGCCGCCGCCTCATTGAGTTCCGGCACCAGCGCCTCCAGCCCATAGTCGGCCTGCGAAATGGTGGTGCTGTTGAAGGTGTTGGTTTCCAGGAAGTCTGCACCCGCCGCCAGGAACTGGCTGTGGATGTCAGCAATTAGCTGCGGTTGCGTCAGGGTCAGCAGGTCGTTATTACCCCGCTGCGGCATGCTGTGATCGGCAAATCGCTGACCCCGATAGTCGGCTTCCTCCAGCCCAAGGGCCTGAATCATGGTACCCATGGCGCCGTCCAAAACGCCAATGC
>JABSSV010000010.1 GCA_013213875.1 Lysobacterales bacterium | reverse complement strand
GTGAGCGGGTTCGTGAGCTTAGGGAGGACTATGGCTTTCTGCGCCATCTGGAGAACGGCATTCAGGCCCTGCATGATCAACAGACCCACAGCTTGCCCGAGGGTGAGGACCTGCTGCGCCTGTGCCGAATCATGCAGCAACCGGACCCGGCGGCACTGCGGCAACAACTCGAACACACCCGTCAACGTGTCAGCAGCGCTCTCAATGAGAGCTTTCCCCGACGCGCCCAGAAACCGGGGGACAACGCTGAGGCACCGGTGCTTCGAAGTCATCAACAAGCCAGCTGGGATCTGTTTGCACAGCGTCTCGAGCGTTTGGCCCTGAGCCAGCGCGCGGCCACGCGCCTCGCTGCGTTCCTGCCTTTGCTGCGCACCCAGCTCCAGCGCACCGGCGCCAGCGACAAGGCCCTTGAAGACATTCTCACACTGGTGCTGGCGATTTGTCGTCGCAGTGCCTACCTTGCGTTGCTGGTGCAGAACCCGGCTGCGCTCGAACGCATGGTGGATCTGTTCTGCGCCAGCGACTGGGTGGCGCAGGCGGTAATACGCCATCCGGCCTTGCTGGACGAACTCATTGACCCCGCCCTGGGACACCGGCTACCGGACCGAGCCGAGCTGCAGACCACCATTGCACGCATGGCCACGCGCGAAGACGATACGGAACGGGCGGTAGATACGCTGAACTATCTGAAGCGCGCCCAGTCCCTGCGACTGGCGGTGGCGGAACTGGAGGGCACACTGGACTCTGGCGCCGCAGAGCAGGAACTGACCATGCTCGCAGAGGAATTACTCCAGGGCACCCTGACGCTGGCCTCGCGCATGCTGGAGGCACGGCACGGCGTCCTCGCAGACAACGCGCTGGCCGTTATCGGCTACGGCAGTCTCGGCGCCCGCACCATCAGCTACGACTCCGATCTTGATCTGGTGTTTCTGCATGCCAAAAGCACCTCCGTCTCAAACGGCAGCCGACCTCTGGCCGCTGAGGTCTGGTTTACCCGTCTCATACGCCGCCTGCTGGCCATGAGCACCACACTGACCGCCGCCGGCCGGCTCTATGAGATCGACACACGCCTGCGTCCGAACGGAAAGTCCGGCTTGCTCGTATCGCCAATGACCGCCTTTGAGCGCTATCAGCGGGAAAAAGCCTGGGTTTGGGAATGGCAAGCACTGACCCGGGCCCGACCGGTAGCCGGCAGCCCGGCGCTCGGCGAGCGATTTCAAGCGATTCGCGAGCAGGTCTTGCACGCAGACAAAGCCGGACTGGACCTGCCGCTAGAAATCGCAAAAATGCGCCAGCGTATGCGTGATCAGCTGGCTGGAGACCCCCTAAAACACGGCCCGGGCGGCCTGCTGGACATCGAGTTTTTGGCCCAGCTGGGTGTGCTCACCTGTGCACCCCTGCAGCCCGGCCTGCCGATTCCCCATAGCCCCAGAGCGCAGCTTGAACTCCTGGGCACCCTCGACTGGTTGTCACCCGAGGCTGCCGCCCATCTGTCCACCACGCACCGGCAGCTGGTCGCAGCGCGGCACTTGTCAGCCCTGCGTCGCTCGGGACCTGAAAGCACGCCCGATCGCACACGCAGCGCACAGATCTGTGCACAGTTTGGGCTGATACCCCTGCCTTCCTGAGCCATAAAACGGTAAACTGCGCTCTGAAACAAAGCCGGAGAACGGTTGTGGCACACACCACCGACGCCAATAACGATGCGCTGGCCCCTGCCAATACGCAGCGCAGCTATCAAATTAAAAGAAGCCAGTTGCCTCTGTCCTGCCCCCTGCCCGAGCAGAAACTGTGGAACTCGCACCCGCGCGTGTTCCTGCCAATTGACGAGACGGGGGAGGCACTCTGCCCCTACTGCGGCACGCATTACGTCCTCGTTGACTGAAACGGCCGACGGAGCAGCCCATGCACGTAGTGCAGGCCCTTGCCGCGCTTAGCGTTGGCGGCTCCGAATTCGTCGCTACAGAACTGACGGAACATCTCCGCGCCACAGGTGCCTCCGTCACCGTACTGGCCGCACCGGGAGTGCTCACTGAGCGGGTCGAAGCCAGCGGCGCGCAAACGCTGCCCTGGCCAGTCAACCGCAAGCGTCTCGGTACCTTGCGCTATATCGGCCGCCTCCGGACCTGGTTGCTGGAACAGCGGCCGGATCTGATCCATGTGCATTCGCGCCTGCCGGCCTTGCTGATTCACCAGGCCTTGAAAAAAATACCGCCTGCCAAGCGCCCGCTGCTGGTCAGCAGCATGCATGGTCACTATTCGGTAAGCCGCTATTCCTCATTGATGGCTCGCGGTGATGCGGTGATAGCGGTCTCAGAAGCCATCCGGACCTATACGCTGCACAACTACCAGATTGCACCCGAGCAGGTGCATGTGATTTACGGCGGCGCCAGTCCCGATGATTTTCCTTTTGGCTACCAGCCCGCTGAAGCCTGGTTGCGTGCAACGCTTGAAGAATTTCCCGAGCTGCGCGGCAAACGCTGGCTCTGCCTGCCTGGCCGCCTCTCGCGCTACAAGGGCCATGCGGACTTTATCGAGCTGCTGTCCTCCCTGCGGGACCGTCATCCCGACGTCCATGGCATCGTTCTCGGCGCCGGCCGGCCTGGCTCGCGCTATTACGATGAATTAGCCGGTCTCGCCATACAGGCCAAGCTTCGGGATCGACTCACATTCACCGGCGAACGCCGGGATATCCGCGAATGGATGGCGGCGTCCGAACTGGTATTCAACCTCTGCGCCGATCCACCGGAAGCTTTTGGCCGCACCGTTCTGGAAGCCCTCTACCTGGGCCGCCCGGTGGTCGCTTGGAATCATGGGGGTGTGAAAGAAATCCTGCAGCGGCTGTACCCCTTCGGCGCTGTACCAGCGGGGAATCTGGCAGCACTGCGTGCCCAAACCGCAACCTTTCTTCATCAGGCACCTCCGGTTGAACCCACCACCGCGTTCTCCCTGCAGCAATCCATGCAGCAGACCGTTGACCTTTACCAGTCTCTGCTTGGCCACATGCGGGACAAGGATGGCAAGCAATGAAAGTATTGATTCGCAAGCTGCAACAGGAATGGCCCGCCTGGGTCGCTATCGCGTTTATTGCCTTATTACCTTTCAATCGCTCTGGGCTGGCGCTGGCCGTTTTTGTAATTGCCTTCCCTTTCCTGTGGCGATCACCAGTTCATGGTGAGCGTACGCGGCAGCTGTTTGCCTGGATGCTGCCCTTGTTCCTGTGCTTTTGGGTGCCCATGGTTTTATCCAGCTTTGACTCCTATGACCCCGGTAAGAGCTGGTCCCAGAGCCTTGTGAATCTGCGTTTTCTACTCGCTGCCGTGGCCATGGGCGTACTCCTGCACCCCCGTTCCCTACGCGATCGGGTCCTGATGGGCGCCGCGCTGATTCTGCTGTTCTGGGCCGTGGATGGGTTCATTCAGCTGATTTTCGGCTATGACCTCTTCGGCATTCCGATTCACGGGGACCGTTTGAACGCGCTGTTTTTCAAGAAATATCAGTTTTACGGCCCGGTCATGGCCATGCTGTCGCCCCTGTTGCTGGAGTATGCGCGGCGACGCTGGAACGGCTGGGCCTGGGCATGCGCTTTTGCGCTGGTGCTCGGTGCCGTCATGATCGCCGGCATGCGCTCTGGCTGGGTCGCCATAGCCATGGTCATCGGCGTTTATGCGGTGCTCATGTCACGCCGCGAGAACCGGGGCCTGCGGCGTGTCACCATGGCAGTGCCCGCACTGCTCATGCTGGTGGTGGCATTGAGCTATGCCGCCTCACCGATCTTTCAGCAGCGCGTCGCGACCACGCTGGAGCTTACCCGGGGTACGGAAGCCGCTCTGAATGTGGCCTCTTCCAACCGGGTGCCAATTTTCACCAACGCCTGGTCCATGTATCAGGACCATCCCGTTAATGGCGTCGGTGTGCGCGCGTTTCCCGCCGCCTATCTGGAATATGCGGCGCCGGACGACCCGCATGTGGCAGCACTCGGCGGCAAGCGCGGGGCCCGCCATGCGCATAACGTGGTGCTGGAGTTGATGGCGGACATGGGCACCATCGGACTGCTGGCGGGTATCGCCGGTGCCCTACTGGGGTGGCGCCGCTGGCGCCGCATGCGGCCCGATCAGAAGCAGGATGCCTTCCCCTTTGTGCTGGCCCTGGCCCTGGTGTTATTTCCGGTCAACACCCACTTCGCGCTCTACGGCACCTATATCTCGACGCTGATTTGGTTTCTGGTCGGCCTCTGGGGCTCAGTGATTGAGCCCGGCGCCAGCACCAGACAGGCTTCCGATAGCTAACGGGTCCATAGCGTATCGCGTTGCGTTTGCAGGGCTGCCAGCCGCCTGATGGAGCTTGGCTGCCAGCTTCCGTCGGTGTACAGCGACGGCCTAAAGCCTTCCGCCTGCAGCTGCTCCAGCATGGCACTGGCGGCCTCCGGCCGGTGGAGCTCAGGCGAGTACTCCAGCATGAGCGCACGCGTCTGCCCAAGGGCCTCGCGCGCGCCTGCCAATACCGCCGGCTCATGACCCTCCACATCCAGCTTCATAATCCAGATGGGCGTCTGGTCCCAGCCCCGCGCCGCCAGGTAGCCATCAAGCGTGGTCACCGCAACGCGCGTCGTACCGGCGGCGCTGGTCAGTGGCTGCAGCGAGTGTTTGCCCAAATTTTTCACACCATGCTGGTACAGCGTAGCCTGGCCGTCCTCAGCACCCAGCGCCAAGGCTGACAGTTCGGCGTCATGAATGCCATTGCGCTGGAGATTGCGCCTCAGCAAGGCATGATTGACCGGGTCTGGTTCGAAACCATGGACCCGCAGACGCCCGGCACTAAGGCGGTGGAATAGCACGCTGTACCAGCCAATATTGGCGCCCACATCGAGCGCCAGTTCACCGCGGGCAGGCGCCCTCTGCTCTTCCAGCCATTGCAGATACCAGGGCTCATGCACCTGATATTTATAAATTCGCCGGCCCACATCGTCCGGAACGTGGACTTCAAGCTGCATGCCCAGCGGCAGCCTCTGCGCCAACAACTCGCGCTTACGCAACACGCCTCGGTGCCAGCCATATGCCAGCTGGCATGCCAGACTCATGACTCGTCACCGCCTGCGGAGCGTGCATCGCGCCCGTAGAAATCGGGTTCACCTTCCGGCCGGGTTTTGAAACGCCGGTGAATCCACCAGTACTGTTCCGGCGCTTCTCGAATCTGTGCCTCCAACAGCGCATTGACACGGACCAGATCCGCTTCCGGATCAGTACTGGGGAACTGCTCCAGCACCGGGCTGATGACCACCTCATAGATGCCTTCCTCGGCCACATAACGCGGCATCATGGTGACCACGTCACACCGGGTCATGCGCGGCAGACGATGGGTCGCCAGCAAGGTGGCAGCCTGCACGCCAAAGAAAGGAATGAACAGACTCTGCCGGGGGCCAAAATCCTGATCGGGCGCGTACCAGACCAAATCACCGCGGCGCAGCGCGCGCACCGCACCCAGCATGTCGCGCTTGCTGATCATGCCACTGGCGTAGTGACGCCGACCCCGGTTCTGATACCACTCCAGCACAGGATTGCCCAGTGGCCGGTAGATACCCAGACCTGGAAACTGTCTTCCGAACAGGCACGCGCCAAGCTCGAGGCTGGTGACATGGGCCGTAATGACCAATAAACCGCGACCCGATTCCCGCTGCGCACGCAAGGCCTCCTGGCCACGCATTCGAACCATGGGCTGCAGTTTTTCAGGCTGGCCGTTCCAGCTCCAGGCCATCTCCACCAGCATGCGGGCGAGAGCGGCGAAACAGCCACGCAGCAAATGTTTCCGCTCGGCAGCAGACTTCTCGGGCAAGCAGGCCGCCAGATTGCGTTCCGCAATGCGCCGACGCCCGGCGAGCAGCAGTCGCAACAAGGGCCCCAGGGGTGCAACCAGCAGTAGCCCCCATGAGCGCGGCAGTTTTCCAAGCACCCACAGGGCCGCTACCGCCAGCCAGCCCGACCAATAGCGGGGCGCGAAGCTAGGGCGCTGCAGTTGGGACGCTTTCCAGTGATCGCTCATGACGCCATTGTGGCCCGTGTCTGTTCTGCATCCAAGAGGGTCGGGTGTCGGGCCACGCTTGCTATACTGGCCGCGCGTCAGTTTTGGAGCACTTATGCGACAGCTTTACTCCCTACTAATGCTCCTGCTAACGCCAGTGAGTCTTGGGTATTTTGCCCTGCGCGGCCTGCGTGACCGGCGCTACTGGAAGCACTGGGGAGAGCGCCTGGGCGTGCTAAGCGTCAAAGGGCCCGTCGAATTTCACATTCATGCCGCCTCTCTGGGCGAGGTCAACGCAGCCGGACCGCTGGTCAATGCGCTGCTGGAGCGAGAAACGGCTCCGAACCTGTTACTCACCACCTTTACTCCCACTGGCCGACAGCGCGCACGGGAATTGTTTGGCACCCGCGTGCAGCTGTGCTATCTGCCGCTGGATTTACCCGGTATACCCAGCCGCTTCTTGCGCAAACTGCAACCGGCGGTCATCGTTATTGTTGAAACGGAGATCTGGCCCAACTTTTACGCGGCCGCAGCGCGGGCGGACATTCCACTGATCATCAGCAATGCGCGACTTTCCCAGGCCTCTTTGCGGGCCTATCGCCGCTGTCAGCGCCTGATTGGCCCCGCTCTGCGGAGTGCGCGCCAGATCCTCGCCCAGAGCGACGCGGATGCCCAGCGCTACGTTCAATGTGGCGCAGAGCCCTCCCGGGTGAGCAATGCGGGCAATCTGAAATTCGATATCCACGTACCTGCCAGTTTGCTGGAGACCGGCGAATTGCTGCGCTCAGCCTGGGGTGTGCAGCGCCCCGTGCTGGTGGCCGGCAGTACCCATGAGGACGATGAACTGGTTTTGCTGAAAGCCTTTCGGCGTTTGCTGGAGCGCCATCCGGAAGCGCTATTGGTACTGGCTCCCAGACATCCGGAACGTTTCGCCCGGGCCGAGCAGCTCCTGCAGGAACAGGAACTGAGCGTGCAACGACGCAGCGACAGCAGACTGCCGGGGCGAGACACGCAATGTCTGCTCATCGACAGCATGGGCGAGCTGTTGGATTACTACGCGGCTGCAGATATCACTTTTGTAGGCGGCACCATCGCTGACATCGGGGGCCATAATCTGCTGGAACCAGCCGCCCTAGCGAAGCCATTGCTATTTGGTCCACACACGGCCCATGTGAAAGAGATTGCCACGCGCTTGTTGGAAAGTGGCGCTGCCCGGCGCGTGCTGACCGCCCGGGACGTGTTTGCCGCTGTGGACCAGCTGTTCGCTCACCCCGCCACTCGCGATCGCATGGGGCAGGCCGGCTTGTGCCTGCTGGAAGAAGGCCGGGGCGCTTTGCAAAAATCCGTAGACGCGATCGGCGCGCTGTCTAAAGACGCGCGCCGGACCACAAATGGGCCTGGCTGATCATGGGCAGCCAGGCATCATAGACGCGGTTATTCGAGGATCGTGTTGACGGCGCGAAGGTCCTCTTCCGAAAGAATACCGCCGGCGAGTTTCAGTCGCAGATGATCGAGAATATAGGTGTGACGTGCCAGCGAGTTATCGCGCGATGCGCCATAGAAACGCTGTTCTGCCAGCAGCACATCCACAATGGTACGGGTACCCACCTCAAAGCCGGCCTGTGTGGCTTCCAGCGCACTGTCAGCCGAGCGTAAAGCCTGGCCAAAAGCCTGCACCTGCTCGATACCGGCGATCACCGCGCGATAGGCGTCCCGGGTGTTGCGAACCGTGGTGCGCTGCTGCTGATCCAGATCCATTTGCGTCGCTGACAGCTCATAGCGCGCCTGACGCGTGCGTGATGACACCACGCCACCCTGGTAAATGGGCACCCGAAGCGTCAGACCGTAGGACAAATCCTGGTTTTCAAACGCCGTGGTGCCAATGGGTAGCTGGTTGTCATCCCGCAGCAAAAACTCGTTGTTCGTAAAATCGGTGTAGCCGGCGTTGAAGCGCAGCGTGGGAAAGTGGCCGGTACGCTGCAAACGGGCGTTGGCATCAGCCACGTCTACGGCGTAGTTGGCGTTGAGTACGCGCGGGTTGGTGGTCAAGGCCTGCTGAACCCACGCCTCAATGTCGTTAGGATCCGGCGTCACCAGCGGCAGCTCTTCCTGCAGAGCATCGACTTCTTCAAAGTACTGACCGGTTAACTCGCGCAAACCCTCGCGCGCGTCGGACAGCTGGTTGCGTGACACAATGGCCCGCGCCCGCGCGTTGTCATAGCCGGCACGTGACTCGTAGACATCGGTGATGGCCGTCAAACCGACCTCAAATTTCTGCTCCGCCTGCTCAAACTGACGTTGCAGTGCCAGTTCCTCAGCTTCGGAAAAAACCACCCGATCACTGGTGGTGAGCACCTCAAAGTAAGCAACCGCCACGCGCACCAAGAAATCTTGGTAGGCCGCCTGATAGATAGCGTCGCCCTGCTGTACCTGACCGCGCGCCAGATCCAGCGTTTCAAAATTGGCCTGATCGTAGATCACCTGATCCAGACCCACACCCCAGTTCTCCGTATCCGCGTCCTGGTCCGAAACCTGAGAGCCGTTGATGAAGCTTTTGGAGTTACCGCGGTCCAGACCCGCCTGACCGGATAGCTGCGGCAGAAAATTGGCATAGGCCTGACGCTCCCGTTCGCCCGTTGCATCGCGCCGGAAGGACGCTGCCTGCAAGATGGGATCGTTCTTCAGCGCCAGATCATGCACGCCGATCAAATCCACGGCCTTGACGTCTTTACTCGCAAAAGCGCCGGCCAGGGCGATCACGCAGACGAGATGAGTTCCCGGTTTAAAAAGGCTAGCCATGCATCACTCCAGATTGTTTTAGAACTCAAACTCGGGGGCTGTTTCCGCATTGATCAGAGCCGGCAGGTCTGTTTCAAACAGACACTCACGGCGCCATTCAGTCGCATTCAGGCGAGTAAACAGCCACGCTTCCATGGCCGGGGACTCCCCCACGATGCAAAACAGCCGACCGCCAGGATTGACCCAACCCATAAAGGCTTCGGGCACACTGGGCACGGAACCGGTCACCACGACCACGTCCTGCGCCTGCTCTGGCTGCCAACCGCTCATCACATCACCCGTAAAGAGCTCTACGTTGTTAATGTCCTTCTCGCCCAGCAGCTCCCGTGCTCGCTGAGTGAAGGATTCGTGTATGTCGACACTGACCACCTGTTTGGCCAAGCGGGCCAGACACGCGGTGACAAAACCACTGCCCGTTCCGATCTCCAGCACCGTCTCCTCCGGCTGAATATCTACGGCCTGCAGCAAGCGACCTTCGACAATCGGCTTCATCATGAACTCGTCATGGTCCAGCGGAATGTGCAGGTCAGCAAAAGCCATCTTGCGATAGCGAACCGGCACGAAGTCCTCGCGCTGAATGGACTCGAACAAGGACAGCACGCGGGCGTCAAGGACCTCCCAGGTACGGACCTGTTGCTCCACCATGTTGTGGCGCGCTTGTTCAAAGTTCATTGTCATAGTGCCAACACCTTTCGCAGCCTCTAGTGGGCTTTTTTTCGGGGGTGCAAAGAGTACGCCCTCAAGCCCCATGAGGCAACCGAAAGCGTGCCGCCAGCAAGGCTGGCCCCAAAGTGCCATAAGTCACTTTTGGCGCTAAACTGGTCGCCGCTTCCGCGCGCTTTTGCGCGGTTACCGTAAGCCGGAACAGGGCGCGGCTGGTCGGTATGCCTTATTGGGGGAAAGAGTGTGAAGCAAGTTCGTGAAATTCTTGTAAGAAAAACCGTGAAAGTCCGGTCATGAGTAGTAAGCCCGAAACCATGGGTCGCTTTGAGGCGCTGGTCTTGACGCATAACACCGCTTTGTATCGCTATGCTCTGTGGCTTTGCGGTAACGACGCGCTGGCCAAGGACCTGGTGCAGGAAACCTTTCTTCGGGCCTGGAAAGCCTTCGACCGGCTGCAAGATGACGATGCCGCGAAAAGCTGGCTTATCACGATTCTACGTCGTGAATACGCCCGCACGTTTGAGCGCAAGGTGCCGCCCTTTACCGATCTGGATGGATTGGAGCTGGAAGATCCGACCGAGCTTACACCCGAGGCCCGCGCGGAACGTGATTTGCTGCGCCGCAGTATTGGCGCCCTCAAGCCGCGTTACCGCGAACCCCTGCTCTTGCAGGTGGTCATGGGTTTGAGTTGTGACGAGATCGCCGTACAGCTCGGGGTTGGCAAAAACGCGGTTATGACGCAGCTGCATCGGGCCCGGGCCCAATTGAAAGAAAAGCTGCAGAGAGACGGAATTACTGGAAACGTACATGAACTTTTCTGAATACAAGCGCCGCCTGAACGCGGAGCCAAACTGCGAGGATCCGGAGCTGCTGGCGGCACGAGACAGCGACCCGCGCTTCGCCGAAGCGGCCGCGGACGCAGCGGCCTTCGAAGCCAAGCTGGAGCAGGCACTGGCCGTGCCGCACGACAGTGAGGCATTTCTTGCTTCTGTGCGCAGCGCCATTGAAGCTGACAGCAAACCCAGCAAAAGCCGCTGGCTGGCTGTGGCCGCGAGCCTGACCTTGGCCGTTGGCCTGAGTGTGCTTTTGTTTGTGAACAACGCGCGCTATGACAGCGTCAATCAATTCGTTCACGAGCACTATGCCCATGACGGGCCGGAATTGCTGGCACGCGCAGCGACCATGACCGAGCCGATGGCAGCGACCCAGACCAATGAAATTTTGGCCAGCTTCGGCGTCAGCGCAAACCCGGAATTGACCGATCGGGTGCGCTTCATCAAGTTCTGCCCCAGCGTTCATGGTCGCGGTGCCCACATGGTAGTCAGCACCACAGAGGGCCTGGCAACGGTAATGTATATGCCCGGGACCAACGTGACCAAACCCCTGTTGTTCGAGGTGGATGGTCAACGGGCCGAAGTGGTGTCACTCAACGTTGGCGCGGCGGCGATCGTGGGTGCCAGCGAGGAGGCTGGTCAGGAATTGGAAGCCATCCTGCGCGAAGCGCTGGTTGCCCATCCGGAAACGGAGCGCATCGACACCTAGGCGCCCGGGCATTGCAACTCGCAACCTTTGGCACATGGACCGAACACGGGTTCTGCTAAGGTAGAGCGTCTGTGTCTCGCCCGCTAAATGAACTCGTGCCATGAACAAAACCCTCTGGATCGGAATACCTGCCACGCTCATCGTCCTCATGCTGGCAGGCATGTGGTGGTACAACGAGGAACCCGCGCTATTTGATCCGAGCGAACGTGCGCAGGCCTACGCCAGCGCTCACGGGCATCAGTCCGTCACCGGCCTGGCGACCACCGTGGCGCTGATCAACGTGGTGGATGAAATGTTGAACAAGCGCGGCGGATATCTTTCCAATGACATTATGCCGCCATGGGTACTGCTCGATAACGTGCCCAATTGGGAGTTTGGCGTGCTCACCCAAAGCCGTGATTTGGCCCGGGCCATGCGCAATGATTTCAGCCGGTCGCAGACGCAATCCGCCGCCGATGTCGATCTGGAGCAGGCCGACCCTCTGCTGCACTATGACGCCGGACGCTGGCTGCCACCCGCCACCGAGGGTCGCTATCGGAAAGCCATGGGGCATCTGGATGCCTACCTGGTCCGTCTCACGGATCCGGCCCAGCCTGATGCGCAATTCTATGCGCGCGCCGATAATCTGGCCGACTGGCTGGCCATTGTGGAAAAACGTCTTGGTTCACTGAGCCAACGCCTTTCGGCCAGCGCAGGTCANCGACGCTTCAANACGGATCTNGCTGGCGATACGGAAGCGAGACAATCCACCGGTGTGGCTCAGGAAGTGGTGGTTAAAACTCCCTGGATGGAAATCGATGACGTCTTTTATGAGACGCGCGGGACCACCTGGGCGCTGATTCACTTTTTAAAGGCTCTGGAAGTAGATTTTGCCGACGTGCTGGCCAAGAAAAACGCCACCGCCAGCTTCCGCCAAATCATTCGCGAACTGGAAGCCACTCAGGAACCCCTGCGCTCGCCCATGGTGCTCAACGGCAGCAAGTTTGGCGCGCTCGCCAATCACTCGCTGGTCATGGCCAATTATGTCGCGCGGGCCAACGCCGCCATCATTGACCTACGCTTCCTGTTGTCCGACGGATGACCCGGATCAATCACCCGAAAACGCCAGACCCGACTCAGCCAGGTGTCTGAGCTACAGCTGATTCAGCGGCCACTGCCCTACTGCGAGCGGCTTGTCCTGCGCGTTCCGGAACAGATTGAGCTGGTGGTTCTACACTGCACCGAACTGCCCGATCTGGCCATGGCGCGGGACTATGGGGAACAGCTGCACTACGCCACCAGCCAAACGGGCAACAGCGGACACTTCTATATCGACCGGGATGGCCGCTGTGAGCAGTGGGTGCCCTTGGCGCGTATTGCGCATCACGTGCGCGGCCACAACGCCACCAGTATTGGCATCGAGCTGGTTAATCTGGGTCGCTACCCACGCTGGTATCACAGCGAACATCAGTCCATGACCGAGGCTTACACAGACGCGCAGCTGCGCAGCCTGATCGCCCTGCTCAGGCACCTACAGGCACAGCTGCCAGCGTTGCGCCGGATCGCTGGCCACGAGGACCTGGATCAGGCAACGGTCGCGGCCGAGGATCAGCCCGGGATCAGCGTGCGACGCAAGCTGGATCCGGGCCCTATGTTTCCCTGGGAGCTGATTTTGCAGCAATGCGAACTGCTAAGGTACGCCTGACATTTTGGAGCAAAAAGCATGAAACGAATCTGTGTCTATTGTGGCTCCAGCCGGGGACGCCGCCCCGAATACGAACAAGCTGCCAGGCAGCTGGGCGAAGCCTTGCTGGAGCGCGAGCTGGGACTGATCTACGGCGGTGCCAGCGTCGGCATCATGGGGGCAGTGGCCGATACGTTGCTGGCGGGCGGTGGCGAGGCCATCGGCGTTATTCCCGAGGCGCTGGCCATAAAGGAAGTGGCCCACGAACACCTGAGCGAGCAGCACATCGTCGCCACCATGCACGAGCGCAAGGCCCTCATGGCCGATCTTGCTGACGGATTTATCGCCTTACCCGGCGGTTGGGGCACGTTGGAGGAAATTTTCGAAGCCCTGACCTGGGCCCAGCTGGGCTTTCATGAAAAACCCTGTGGTCTGCTCAATGTGGCCGGCTATTACGACCAGCTGGCGGCCTTTCTGGAGCAGGCATTTGATGAACAGTTTGTACGACCGGTATACCGGGAGCTGCTATTGCTGGCGGAGCAGCCGGCGGAGCTGCTCGAGCGCTTCGCCACCTATGAGGCACCGCGGGTAAAAAAGTGGGTGAGCCCGGTACAGCTGTAACCGGCTGCACGGGAATTATTCCGCGTGCAGCGCCTTGATGGGGTCCAAATCGGCCGCCTGCCGGGCCGGATACCAGCCAAATACCACCCCCGTGACCAGACAAATGGTCACGGACAGGACAATGGCGAACAGGGACCAGCCTGCAGGCCAACCGGCGAACTGTTGAATCACGAAAGCCAGCAGCAGGCCAAAAAAGATGCCGATCACGGCGCCGATGGCCGCCACGGTCGCTGATTCCATCAAAAACTGATGCTGAATATCCAGTTTGCGCGCACCCAGGGCGCGTAGCAGCCCGATCTCCCGGGTTCGTTCCAACACCGTAGCCAGCATGATATTCATGATGCCGATACCACCGACCAGCAGCGAGATACCCGCTATGGCGGACATGACGATGGTGAAAATCTGCTGCGTCTGTTGCTGCTGCTTGAGCAGTGCCGCCGGCACCACCAGTTCATAATCATTTTGGCCGCCGTGACGCCGGCCCAGCAAGTGGTTCACTGTTTTCGCCGTTTGCTGGGGACTGGCATCATCGTCCAGGCGCAAGCGCACCGCATCCAGTTCGCTCTCTAGGGACTCAAACCGAAGGCGCTTGTAAGCGGTTTCCAGGGGGAGGAAGACGCGGTTACGATCTCCTCCCAGCCGGATACCCTGAAACTCATCCTTGCTCAAATCCCGGTCCGCAAGCACCCCCACCACTTCCAGCCAGAGGTGATTGACCTTGATGCGTTGACCGATGGCATTACCCGAAGGAAACAGGTCCCGCGCCGCCTGGGCGCCCAGTACGGCCACCTGTTGGTAGCGACGGTTGTCCTCCTCCGTGAACATACGCCCCGCGGCCAGGCTGAGGCTCGCCAGATCAAAATAGCTCGGCGTCACCGCCAGCACCTGGGCCTCTGAGGGCGCTTCAAAGCTGAACAGGGCCCAGCTCTTGATCTTTTTCTCTTCGCTAACGGCGACCACGCTGGGCAAGGTTTCCCGCATGGCACGCACATCACTGCGGGACAAACCCACCGATTGCTCACGCACCTCGCGCAGCGTTTCTTCGTCCAGCTCGCGGCTCTGTACCAGCAGGTTGCGCAAGCCCATGGACTCAATGAGGCGCATGGCTTCCTGCTTGGCGCCTTCGCCGATACTGAGCATGGCAATCACTGCACCGACACCAAATACCATGCCCAACAAGGTTAGCGCCGTACGCAGCTTGTGCTGCTTAAGCTGCCCAAGCGCATGGCGAAAGCTATCCCGGCTAATACCGTCAAGCAGGCTCATACTTCCGCCTCACCAGGGGGGAACAGGGCCACCTGATCGCCAGGCTCCAAACCGCCCACCACCTCTGAACGGTTGGGACCCCGCAGGCCAAGATCCACGTCACGACGCACCAACTCGCCAGCTTCACGCACCAGCACCCAGTCCTGTTCACCCTCTCGGTAGAGGGCCTGATTGGGCACCGCCACCGTGTCGGCGACTTCACTGATATTAATCGTCGCGGTCACAATCGCGCCGGGGATAATCCAGCTGGGATCGGCATCTTCCAGCGCCACGAGCACGGTGAAATATTTCACCGGGTTATCGCGCTCCACAGGCGCCGCCGTAGCGCTGATGGATTTCAATTCACCGGTGATGGGCCGATCCGGATAGGCATCGATCACCACCGTGGCTGACTGCCCCGGGGTCAGGCCCACGGCCTCCGTTTCCAGCACCAGCAGCTCCGCCTCCATCATGTCGAGGTTCGGGATGCTGGCCAGTTTGTTTCCGGCAAATACCGTACTGCCAACGTCGACCTGCTGGCCCCACCAGCTTTTTTCGATCACGAAATAGCCGTCATGAGGCGCGAGCACTTCCTGATTGTCGAGCATGACCTGCTGCTCTTGGAATTTGGACTCCTGCGTTGCCCGCTGCGCGTTCAACACCGCTACCTCAGCACCCTGCCGGTCGCTGTAGGCCTCCTTTTTGCCTTCAAGATGGCCGGATTTGTAGTCCAGCAGCGCGCGATCCCGCATGGCGTCAATGATTTCGAAGCGCGAATAGGCAAGGTCGTTTTCGAAATCAAACTCCTCGGCCATGACCTTTTCAATATCGACAATTTCCAGATCATTACCCAATTCGGACAGCAAGCGCTCAAGCTCCCGCTGCTTGCCCATAACCTGCAGGTCCACCTTGTCGATTTCGATGCCCGCCGCACCCGCCTCTCGCTCTGCGCTAGATACGTCAAAACGGGCCACTACGTCGCCCGCTTTTACCCAGCTGAAGTTGGGCGCCAACCAATTAATCGTGCGCGGGGCGCGACTGCCTTGGGGCGGCTTGATAGGCGTTGATTCCGCCGCTTTCAGCTCGCCCTTGGACTGCAATGAAATCACGAAGTCCTGGCGCTCGATGGTCAGGGTTTCTACCGCGTTATCTGCCTCCTCACCGCAGCCGGCGAGCAGCAACAACAGCGGTGTGGCCAATAAGGTTTGCCGTCTCATAGCCCCGCCACCTCACGCGTATCGCTGATAAGAATCTCCGCATTAATATTCATACCCGGACGCATCAGTTCCGTATCCGGGTTCATGAGCGCCACCGTTGCGTCAAACACCTTGTCCGGCTGGTTGGTGGAGCGCGTATGTACCACGGACGCCAACTCCGTAATCTCGCCCACAAACTCCCGGTCCGGCGCCGCATCCAGCGTAAAGCGCACCTGCTGCCCCAGAGCGATACGAGCGGCCTCGCGCTCCGGTATTTCTATGTAGGCGGCCAGCTGGGTGAGATCCGGGAACTCGATGACCCGGCGACCACCCCAGACGTTGTCACCCACGGCCATCTTATTGTTACGCCGGTCGCGCACATGGATCACCACGCCGGGACCCGGTGCGCGAATGGTCATACGGCCAATGGATCCTTTGAAACGGTCCACATCGCTCTGCAGCACGGCCACCTCTCGCTGAAGAATTTTCGATTCCGTAGCCTGAATAATCTTTTCCTGTGCCAACTCTTCCCGCTTTAAGGCGAGCTGAATGGTGGCGTACTCCTGTTCCAGCTGGTTTTGCCGATAGTCTCGGGCTGCCAACAGGTTTTCCGGAATCTCCGCCTTCAATCGCGCCTTTTCCAGGTCCGCGACCGCCTCTTCCACCTGCAGGCTCAATTCAGCAAGCGTCTCCTTGCCCACGATGTTGGTCTTTTCCAGCTCCTTCTGCTTCTCGTTCAGAGCGTTGTTCTTGTCACGCAGCTGGGTCATGAGGTCCTGCGTGTCAAAGCGCAGCAGGGGCGCGCCCTCAGGTACCGGTTTACCGTCCGGCGCCATGTAGGAGATGGTGTAGTTCCAAACATCCTGCAGCGCCGGCGGACCGAAGTAGTAGGAATTGGCGGACTTCAACTCGCCCGTTACTCTCACCACCGGCCCCATAGGCCCCTGCTCCAGGGCAACCACTTCCGTATCCTGCTCGCAGGCTGCCAGCGTTACCGCTGCGGTCAGCATCAGCACGGACCATTTCGCTATTCCCGTGGTCTTCATCAGAGCACCTCCACCAATGCGCTCATGCCAGGCAACAAGCCGGCATCTGCGGCGTCTTCCAATACCACCACGGCCTCAAAATAATCCGCATCGCCCCATTCCTGGCGCTTCGACCCACTTTCAGAGATGTCCGTCAAGCGGCCGGAAAAACTGCGGTCGCTAATGGCATCCAGTCGAACGGTGACCGCGTCGCCATCGGACACGCGCGGACGATCCACCCCGTTTACCCAAACCCGCACCGCGAGATCGGAAGTATCCGCAACCTGCGCGACGCGGAAACTGGTCTGCACCGTGTCGCCTTCCTGAAATTTGGCCCGGGTCCAGGGATGGTTCATATAAATCACGTAGCCGGTCTGATTGGCTTCGATGGTAAAGCTCTCCAGCATCTGCGCCCACCAGCGCTCCTGCGCCGCCAGCTTTCTCGCATCAAGCGCTGTCTGGCGCTTCCGCTCCGCCAGACTTTTTTGTCGATCATCGAATTGCTTGCGCGCATCCTCAAGGCCGTTGAGCGACTCCTCCAGCACCAGCTGATTTTCTGCGTACTCAATCGCCCCCATCAGGTCTTCCGGAACTTCCGCCTGCAAACGGGCCAGCTCCAGACGAACCTGAGCCTGATCCAACTGATGCCGCGCCTGACCTAGCTCCTTCTCCAGGCGAGCCAGGTCACGCTCGGTGCGGGCCTGCTCGGTACGCGCTGCTTCACGCTGTCCCTCAAGCTGTGCAGCCGCTTCCGTGCCGTCGAATTCAACGACCAGGTCGCCTGCCTCAACCAAGCTGCCTTCAGGCACCATGGTGCTGATACGTGATCGCCAGGTGGTGGTGAGGGGCACGATGATTTCCTGCGCCTGGAGGGAAAAGACCTCCCCCGTCAGCATGGGCGGCGGCGTCTCAGCTACAGCCAGGGTGCTACCCAATAGCAGGGCACTAAGCAATCGCTTTTGCATGGCGTTCCTCTCGTAATATGCTGCCGTCCATCATGTGGACCTGGCGCTGCGCAAAATTGGCAATGTCCTGTTCGTGGGTCACCATCACAATGGTCTGCCCATCTCGATTTAGTTCCTGCAGCAGATCCATGATGGCGTCTGATGTGCGGCTGTCCAGATTGCCCGTCGGCTCATCCGCCAGTAATAACCTAGGTTCGTTAATCAACGAACGAGCAATGGCCACGCGCTGGCGCTGCCCGCCGGAAAGTTCGTTGGGTTTGTGGTCCAGCCGGTCACCCAGATCGACTCTTTTGAGCAGGGCTACGGCGCGTTCCCGATCTTCTTCGCGAAAACCCTGATCATGGTAGCGTCGGGGCAGCAATACGTTTTCCAGAGTCGTGAGCCGGGGCAGCAGGTGAAAGCTCTGGAAAATAAAACCGATGTAGCGATTGCGAAATTCAGACAGCTGGTCATCGTCCATTTCACTGACCGCTTTCGAATCGAGCTGATAGCTACCGCCGTCCGGACGGTCCATACAGCCGAGCATGTTGAGCAAAGTCGATTTGCCAGAGCCGGACCGGCCCATGATCGCCAGGAATTCCCCTTCGGCAATCTGCATGTCCACGCCATCCAGCGCATGAATGGTTTGCGCACCGATTTGGTACGTTCTGCGAAGTTGCTTTAGCTCAATCATCAGAAACTGCTCTGCTCCCCCAGTCTGGCGGTCCCATGCCGCTATTGACCTTCTAATTGCTGCGCACGGTAACGGCTGGGCCGTGAAAACCCTGTGGAGTGATGCGACAGTAGAGGATGCCTATTGGTTCCCCGCAGCGGGCAGATTTTCTGCTCAGGAGGCTTGTGCAAGCACCAGCGCTCGGAGTGGCGCCGGGTGGCCTTCGACCGTCTGGGTCGGGTTTTCCGGATCCAGACACTGGTCCAGAGATTCAAACTGCATCCAGTCCGTACGCCGCTGTTCTTCGCGGGTGGTCCACGTCACATCGGCCACCTGGATGGTCTGAAAACCGGCCGCATGCAGCTGTGCCTTCAGCCGTGCGAGGCTTGGCACCTCGTGCACATTACGCATGCGTGCGTAGCGCCCCGGCGGATGCAGGCTTTCATCACCCTCGACCACCAGCGTCTCCAGCACCAGCACGCCACCCTCGCGCAGGCAGCGACGTAATCGCCCGAGATGATCCAGCGGATCCCGCCGGTGATAAAGGACCCCCAGGGAGCAGACCCGATCAAAACCGGTCAGGGTGGCCGGCAAGTCCGTATCCCGCAGCGGCAGCACATAGTTCGGTGCCGGGCCGGAAAAATGGCGCTGCGCCAGCCACTGCATGAGAAACAGCGTGGTGGGATCGATCCCCACCACACAGCGGGCACCGGCAGCGAGCATGCGCCAGCCAAAATAGCCATTACCACAACCCACATCGAGTACCGTCTGCTGCGCCCAGTCGATATGCGGCTCCAGGCGCGACCACTTCATGTCCGAGCGCCATTCCGTATCGATATGAACGCCAGCCAACCGCAAAGGGCCTTTACGCCAGGGGTGGAGCCCCATGAGGGCTTCGCGCAATGCGGTAGGGTCCGGCGCCGGCGCGCCCAGGCAAGGCGCCGCAGGGGCGCCATCCCAAATTTGCAGCCCATGCGGCAGGGCCTCCAATGCACGCTGCCAGCGGGGAAGGTCGCCGTGCTGGAGCGTTACCAGCGCCTCACTCAAAGCTTGAAACAGAGGCGCCGAATCCACCGCGGTATTTGCCAGGTCGCTTTCTAATCCGTCCCAGCAGGCCAGATTCGGCCATGCGGTTGTTTCAGAGATCACGCCCGGTGCCTGGTTTTGTCCTGCTCATGCTTTTTCCGCCACCCAGGCGCAGAAGCCGAAGCACTGGAACCAGCGGGTCACCTGAGCAAAACCCGCGGCCTGCAAGCGGGCACGATGCCGGGCTTCCGTTTCCGTAATCAACACCGCCTCCAGCGCATTGCGTTTGCGTGCGATCTCAAGCTCTGAATAGCCTTGTAGCCGCTTGTAGTCGTGATGCCAATGGGTCAGTCGTTCCTGCTCAGCAGGATCATCAAAATTGATTTTTTCTGCCAGCACCAGCGCCCCTCCGGGTCTTAGACCCGCACAGAGGCGCTGCAAGAGCTCATCCCGGGCGTCCAGCTCCAGAAATTGCAGGGTGAAATTGAGGATCGCAAATGAGCAATTCTGAAAATCGCTGTCCCGTAAATCGGCACAGCGGGCTTCCACGGAGATTGCGCTCTGATCCAGGCCCTCAAGGGCCTGTTGCAGGCCTTTAACCATGGCGGGGGAGTTATCCGTTGCCACGATGCGCACACCGGCCGGCGGCTGATCAGCCAGCAGCGCCTGATGCACCGAGAGACTCACCGCCCCCAGAGAACAGCCGAGGTCATGCACGACACTTTGGGGCTGCACAAAGCGCTTTGAAAGCTGGCCAATCATGGGTACCAGCAGCGCATAGCCCGGCACGGAGCGATCAATCATGTCCGGAAATACTTCAACCACCTGCTCATCAAAGCGAAACGAGCCGGCGCTGGCGGTCTGGTGTCGGTACAGATCGTCACGCCGACTCATGCTAGGAGCTCCAACCGGGGCCGATTTACATGTGACTTGTGGCGCATCGCTTTTGCGAGCGCTTCTGCTAAGGTTAGCGCTGTAACAGGCTGGGGCATCATGCCGGTGAGTATGGCACAAGCCGACCAGCCGCCGGCCCCCGAGGCCGCTAAACGGATAAGTAAAATACGAGGTGCTGTATGGAAGGTGGGTTGCTTTGGGCCGTGATTGTGGTCTTTCTGGCGTTTGTGGTGCTCAAAAAAGCGGTCATCATCGTGCGTCAGGGCTATGAATATACCATCGAGCGATTTGGTAAGTACCGCGCGACCTTTCCGCCTGGCTTTCACCTGATCTTTCCATTTGTTAATCGCGTGGGCCATCGAGTGAACATGATGGAACGCGTACTTGACGTTCCCTCGCAGGAGGTGATTTCCAAGGACAATGCGGTGATGACCGTGGATGGCGTGGTGTTTTTTCAGGTTTTGGATGCCGCCAAGGCCGCCTATGAGGTCTACCGCCTGGAACATGCGGTTCTCAACCTGACCATGACCAACATTCGTACCGTGCTGGGGTCCATGGATCTTGATGAATCCCTGAGCAAGCGTGATGACATTAATGCCCGCCTGCTGTCGGTGGTGGATGAAGCCACCACGCCCTGGGGCATCAAGGTTACCCGCATCGAAATCAAGGACATCAGCCCGCCCAAGGACCTGGTGGATGCCATGGCGCGTCAGATGAAAGCCGAGCGTGAAAAGCGCGCAACCATTCTGGAAGCGGAAGGCACGCGACAGTCAGAAATCCTGCGCGCCGAGGGTGAGAAGCAGTCCGCCGTTCTGGACGCTGAGGGTCGTAAGGAAGCCGCGTTCCGTGACGCAGAAGCGCGGGAGCGGCTGGCGGAGGCGGAAGCACGCGCCACGCAGATGGTATCCGAGGCGATTGGAGCCGGCGACCTGCAGGCAATCAATTACTTTGTCGCCCAGGATTATGTCAAAGCCCTCAAGGCGTTTGCTATGGCGCCCAACCAGAAAACCCTGTTGCTGCCTATGGAAACCACCGGCATCCTGGGCAGCCTTGCAGGCATTACAGAGCTGGCCAAAGCCGCCAGCGATCAACAAGACAAGGCCTGAGGCAATCGGACATGGGTGAGTGGATCAATAACATCGCGTTCTGGCACTGGTGGATTCTCGCAGGTCTGTTGCTCATCAGTGAGCTGTTGTTGCCGGTCTTTTTCTTTCTGTGGCTGGGCATCGCGGCCGCAGCCACGGGACTGATCATGCTGGTTTTTCCCGATATCCCCTTACAGACCCAACTGGTTCTGTTCGCCGTGCTCAGCGTGGTCGCCGTCGTGGCCTGGCGTCGCTACCGGGAAGTGTCGGTACCCACGAGCGACCAGCCACATCTTAATCGCCGCGGTCGTCAGTACATCGGCCGGGAGTTCACGCTGCATGCACCGATCGAAAATGGCGTGGGCAAAGTAGAGGTGGACGACTCGATCTGGCGCGTCAAAGGTCCGGATCTGGCTGCCGGTACCCGTGTGGTGGTCACCGATCTTGATGGCGTCGTACTGGTGGTGCGGGCCTCCTAGGCGCCGCAGGACCCTGGGTCAGGTCGCAACGGGCTTCAGCCTCGGGGCTTTCGGCGCGTATAATTAGCGATTATTCAGCGTGCAAGACCGTTTCATGACCTTCCAGGACTTCATTAATCGCCTGCAGGCCTACTGGGCCGAGCAAGGCTGCGTTCAGGTACAGCCTCTTGATCTTGAGGTGGGTGCCGGGACCTTCCATCCCGCAACTTTCCTGCGTGCCATCGGCCCGGAGCCCTGGCGCTCGGTGTACGTGCAGCCCTCCCGCCGCCCCACCGATGGCCGTTACGGTGAAAATCCCAACCGTCTGCAGCACTACTATCAGATCCAGGTCGTGATGAAGCCGTCTCCGGATGATATACAGGAGCGTTACCTCGGCTCCCTGAAGGCGATTGGCATTGACCCTTCAGTACACGACATCCGCTTTGTGGAAGATAACTGGGAATCACCCACCCTGGGCGCCTGGGGTCTGGGCTGGGAGGTTTGGCTTAACGGCATGGAGGTGACCCAGTTCACCTACTTCCAGCAGGTCGGGGGGCTTGCCTGCAAACCGGTGATGGGAGAAATCACCTACGGCTCCGAGCGGCTGGCCATGTACCTGCAGGGCGTTGATAACGTTTTTGATCTGGTCTGGAGCGAGTCGGGTGGCCGGACCGTGACCTACGGAGAGGTCTTTCACCAGAACGAAGTGGAGCAGTCCCGCTACAACTTCGAGGAGGCCGACATTGCGCGTTTGTTCGCCTGGTTCGACAGCTGTGAAGCGGAGGCCCAACGATTGGTAGAGCTGGGACTGCCCCTTCCGGCTTATGAGCAGGTGCTCAAGGCCTCGCATACTTTTAACCTTCTTGACGCGAGGAAAGCCATTTCAGTGACGGAACGGCAGCGGTTTATTCTGCGCGTACGTGATGTGGCGCGACGCGTTGCCGAGGCTTATTACGCCAGTCGCGAAACGCTGGGATTCCCGGCTTTGGAGGGGGTGCCCCATGACTAGTCAAAATCACACCCTGCTGGTGGAAGTAGGCTGCGAAGAGCTACCCCCCAAAGCCCTGGCCAAAATGACCGAAAGCTTCTTTGAGCAGACCTGCAAAGGCCTCTCCGACCTTGGCATTGGCTTTGATCGCGAGGCCAGCCATTTCTACTACACGCCACGGCGCATGGCCCTGAGTTTGGCCGCCGTTACAGACCGCCAGGCGGACCGTGTACTGGAGCGCAAAGGACCGGCGGTCAAGGCCGCCTTCGATGACAGCGGTAAGGCCACGCCTGCGGCTTTGGGTTTTGCCAAATCCGTGGGTCTGGAAGTAGAAGCGCTGGATCGGATCAAAACCGACAAAGGTGAATGGCTGGCCTGCCAACTCGACATTCCCGGCAAGCCACTGTGCAAGCTGCTGTTTGATTTACTCGGTGACGCACTGCGGCAGCTGCCCGTACCCAAACCCATGCGTTGGTCCGATCACGATTTTGAGTTTGTTCGGCCAGTGCACTGGCTGCTGGTGCTGCATGGTGACCAGGTCATAAACGGTGAGCTTTATGGCTGTCAGGCCAGCGACACCACAGCCGGTCATCGTATTCACGCGCCCGGCCCGCATCGGGTTGCCAGCGCAGACGATTATCTGGCAACACTGGAACGCGCCTTTGTGATCGCCGATCACGAGCGCCGGCGGGAGCACATACACGCTATCGCCCCGGCCAGCGGTGAGGAAATCGGCGGTGCTACCCGCATTACCGACGCCCTGCTGAAGGAAGTCAACAATCTGGTTGAGTGGCCCGTGGCCGTGCGCTGCAGTTTTGGTGAGGCTTTTTTGGCCGTACCCCAGGAAGCCCTCATTCAAAGCATGGAGTCCCACCAGAAGTTCTTTCCCATCCTTGCTCTGGACGACACTCTGACTCCGGATTTCGTGGTCATTGCCAATATTGAAAGCCAGGATGTGGACGCCATGACCACGGGGTTTCAGCGCGTTATCAGGCCGCGACTGGCAGATGCGCAGTTTTTCTGGGAGCAGGATCTTAAACAACCGCTGGAGGCCTGGTTGCCTGCCCTTGACAAAATTGTTTTTCAAGAGAAACTCGGTTCTGTTGGTGACAAAACCAGACGAATAGAGTCTTTATCAAAGAAGATAGCCGAACTTATGGGGGCGGACGTCAATGCGGCCGGTCGTGCTGGCCGCCTGGCGAAAGCCGATCTGGTGAGCCTGATGGTCGGTGAGTTTCCAGACCTGCAGGGTATTATGGGTGGCTATTACGCTCGCCATGCGGGTGAACCCGACGCGGTGGCAGATGCCATTAGCGAACACTACGCACCGCGCTTTGCCGGGGACCACTTGCCCGCAAGCGAGCTGGGGCGCATTACCGCACTGGCCGACCGCCTCGATACCCTGACCGGCATTTTTGCTGCCGGTCTTAAGCCCAGCGGTAACAAGGACCCTTTTGCGTTGCGTCGTGCGGCACTAGCGGTAGTCCGGCTTTTGGAGGAAGGCGGCTTGTCGCTGGCGCTCAAGGATGTACTGACGCTCGCAGAAGAAGGCCTGGTCCAGCAACAAGCACTCAGCGGAGAGCTTCGTGTCGCCCTTGAGCAATTCATTTATGAAAGATTACGCAGCCACCTTCGGGACACAGGTGCGAGCACGCGTCAGATAGAGGCTGTGCTGGCTGCACCGCTGGGAAGCTTGCCAGACCTGCGAGCCCGCCTCTTGGCCCTGAAATCCTTTATGGGTCAGGATGAGAGCGCGTCGCTGGTCGCGGCCAACAAACGCATCGGCAATATACTTAAGAAGCAAGGTTCGGTCGTTTCCGAGAAGATAGACACAGATCGATTGGTTTTAGACGAAGAAAGGGATCTTTATCGCGCACTCATTGAAGCCACCGCGCTGGTAGAGCCGTTGTACGAGGAACGGAACTATGAAACAGCCCTGGCAACGCTTTCAACCTTGCGCGTGCCGGTTGATGCCTTCTTTGACAGTGTCATGGTGCTGGACGAAGACCCGGCCGTCCGGGGCAATCGTCTTGCCATGCTGAAGCAACTGAAAGCGCTGTTTGATCGTGTGGCTGATTTCGCACAGGCGGATTGACCTTGGAGGTCTTTCATCCGCTTCTTATCATCAGCGCGCGCGTCCTCGCAGATGCGGAGCATGCGCCCAGAATTGACGAGGCCTATCGAGCACTGGCCAAGCTCACAAGGTCAGGTATGCGCTTACTGCTGACCGAGTCAGAACCGGACCAATGGTTTCCCACCCGCAGTAGTGACGACAACGTTCTGGTAGCACAGAGTCGACTGCAACAGAGGCTCGAGCAGGAGGGGGGTGAACTTGATGGCTTTTACTACGTGCCCCGTTCCATGCTTACTCAGGACCGTAATCGCCTGGGTGCGCTAACCGATATTTTAGGTCGCTACGGTGCGCATGCTGATAACGCACATCTAATCAGTGCTTCCCGAGCCTTTTTAAAAACCGCACAACGCCTGGGGATAAACACCTACCGGATGAAGAAAGGCGCCAAGGACACAGACCGATTGATCACGACGCTGAAAGCACTACCGATGCACGAACGCTAGATGCTCAAACGTCGATATTTGAAGCTTCCAGGGCGTTGCTCTCAATAAAGTCACGGCGCGGCTCAACCTCGTCACCCATCAAGGTAGAGAAGATTTCGTCTGCAGCCACCGCATCTTCGATGGAAACCTGCAGTAAACGACGGGTTTCGGGGTTGACGGTGGTATCCCAG
>JABSSV010000001.1 GCA_013213875.1 Lysobacterales bacterium | reverse complement strand
CGGGCCACAGCCTCGAGGCCACCAAGTGGGTGATCCAGTCACATATCGCCGGTATGTATCTGCCGTCATTGGTTTTTGGTTTGCTCGCAGCCCGCTACGGATTGAGACGGCTGCTCTGGGCGGGGCTGGCGGCCTTCCTGTTGACCCTGCTCATTGCCCTGGCAGGCCAGGGCTTTATGAACTACTGGCTGGCGCTGGTCCTGCTGGGTGTCGGCTGGAATTTTCTGTTTCTCGCTGGCACTAACTTGCTACCCCGTGGCTACCGCCGCTCTGAGCGCTTTCGTGTGCAGGCAGCCAACGACTTCCTCATCTTTTCTGTGCAGGCTCTGGTGGCCCTGGGCTCCGGCTGGTTTCTGGTGCATTTTCAATGGCCCGGTGTGCTCGCGGCTGCGGGTCTACCGGTGGTACTTTTTGCCTTGCTTCTCATGTTCACGCAGGCTTTTCATCAGCGCCGCTAAATTGGTGACCGTCGTAGGCCCTTAACGCTGTAAAAATTGATGCATTACAGGTGCTTAGGGGGTGAAAAAAGTTTGGTGATTTATGCCAAAAAGCATCGTACACTGAGGCAAAGCCGGATGGGTCCGGCAGAGAAAAGGCCATGAGTTCAATCAGTCAAAAAATCATTAGTAGTGGGGATCTGGACGCGCCCTTGCGCGATCCGTCCATTCGTATCGAACCGCGCTGGTGGACCGGTAAACCGGCCCTGCGCTCCGAGCGTTTTACCATTGACTGTAGCCGCTTTGACATGGACCGCGAAATCGCGGACCAGAGCGGTGAGTTGGCTGAACGAATGCGTGGCATGTGGAACGATGTCGGCTTGGTGTACCTGCGCAATACGGGGCTGACGCGCCTGCGTGATATGCGCCATGCGGCGAAGCTGGTGATGGATGCGGAGATGACCTATACCGCAGGCGCCAATCCGCGTGGAGAGCACGAGCCCAACGTGTATGAAGTCGGCGCGCCGCTCGAAGCCTGGCTGCACTATCACCATGAGATGGCTTACGTGGGCAAAAGCACACGCATGCTGTCTTTCCTATGCCACAAAGAGCTTCCTGGACGTGGTCATACCTATTTTTCAGACAATGTGCAGGCAACCGACGCGCTGCTGAAGACCGAGTTTGGTCAGCGGTTGCGGGACAAGGGGCTGTGTTACCACCGTGACCTTACGGATCAGGAGCATTTCCGGGGTAAAGAGGAGATCGGCGTCTACAACCACTGGCAGCGCTCTTTCTCTACTCAGGATCCGCATGAGGCGGAGGCACTGGCGCGTGAACGCGGGCTGGTGACCGAGTGGGGTCCGAATCGGCTGTTGAAGACACGCTATTACGTATCGGCCTTTGAGCACTTTCCCTATCTTGACCGTAATTTGCTCTTTGCCAGTGTGGCTGACCACTCCATGTGGTTTGACGCTTGGCCCAAGGTCTCGCATTTGCCCCATGATCAGCGACCCTTGAAGCTGACCTACGGTGACGACACGGAGCTTTCCCAGCGCGACTGTGAGGAGTTCGTGGCGGTCTACGATCGCTTCGGGATTCCCGTGGATTGGCGCGTCGGCGATGTGGTGGTGTTTTGTAACTATCGCTTTGCTCATGGGCGCCCGTCGATTCATCTTAAGCCCGGTGAGCAACGGGTGCTGGGCGTGTTGCTGGGTGAGACCTTTGACCGCGTTGGGGATTTGCCCGACAAATGGTAGGGCCGGCGCTGACGGCACTGCTGGCCACGCTTCTGCTGTGGCCAGTCGCTGCGGACGCTGATGACCGGGCGCCTGAGCCGCCGGAACTGCGCATAGGCGAGCTTGAGAATTGCAGCGCGGGGGATCAAGTGCTGACCCCCTGTCCCATCGGCTATCGGCTGGCCGGGCGCCCATTGGGGTCCGGTGCGCCCATCATGCTGTTTCCCACCTGGTATACGGGTACCACGGCCGAGCTCTGGGAGGCAGGCTACGTGGGACCCGGTGCCATCGCCGATACGGATCACTACACGGTTATTCTGGTCGATGCACTGGCCAATGGCGTATCCGCATCACCCGCGAATCATCCGCAGGGGGCACCGGCTTTCGCCACGCTGACCATCGGCGATATGGTGAAAAGCCAATACCAACTGCTGCGAGAGACACTGGCTATAGATCAGCTGGATGTGGTACTGGGGGTCTCCATGGGCGGCATGCAGGCGCTGGACTGGGCCGTTCGCTATCCGGATTTTATGCACACGGTGGTCGCCATCGAAGGAACTCCCTGGCCTACGGCCTGGGATCAACTGAACTGGGACGGAATGCTGGATACCATGGCGAGCTTCGATGGCAGCGAGCCAAGCCGTGCGCAGGTCTCACGTCGACTGGCACGCCAGGAGGCGCAGGTCCTTTGGTCGCCGGATTATTTTGTGTCCATGGTCGGTGAGCGCGATGCACAACAGTGGCTGGCGGACTTCGATGGTGGGCGTAGCGCCAGCGATATCATCAATCATCAGGCGCAGTTGCGCGCCTCACGCCGGCACGACGTGGGGCGGCTTGTGGGTGACAGTCGCACGCAAGCGGCGCGGCGTGTGCAAGCGCGCCTGCTGGTGGCGGTCTATGCGCAGGATCACTATGTGCATCCGGCCCCCTCGCAGGTTTTTGCCGAGGTCGCCGGGGGTGAGCGCTGGCTGTCACCCAGCAGTTGCGGTCATATGGCCCCGAATGCGGAATGCGAGCAGTCACGGCTGCGCGATCGCATCCATGACTTCTTGCAGGTTCAGCACTGAGTCATTGCCTGTATTTTTCCTCTATGGCCTCTGCCATACCGCACGCAGAGGGATGCCAATAGCTGGATAACATGCAGACGGGGAAGAAGATGAAACGATTGACGCAAGCATTGCTGCTGCTGGCCGGAGTCATGCCGGTCCTGGCTTGGGCCCAGTGCAAGCACGAATATGAAATGGATACCACACGCGATCTGACGGACAGCAAACTGCTGGAAGTGCGTGCCAAGGCAGGAGACCTTCGGATAACCGGGGTCCGTGGAGATCAATTGCGCGTGCGTGCCCGAATCTGTGCGTCTGAGGCCGATTGGGCTGTCGCTGATCGGGTAGTGATCCGTGACGGTGAGTCGCCGCAGGTGGTCGTGAAGGCGCCTGAACTGGGTAGCAAATGGACCTGGCGTGCGAAGGATTACTTCTATGTGGATTTGATGCTGGAAGTACCGGCCGGGCTGCCTCTGGACATACAGGACAGTAGTGGTGACGTAGAGATTTTGAACGCCGGACCCGTAACCATGCAGGACAGTTCGGGCGATTTGCGCATCAAGGGCATCACGGGTGCCCTGAGCATCCGCGATTCCTCGGGTGACATTGAGGTCATGGAAGTCGTCGGTGATGTCATCATCCCGAACGACAGCTCGGGCGACATTGCCATCAGCGAAGTCACCGGGGCGGTGAGCGTGAAGGATTCTTCCGGTGATATCCGCTTTGCTGATATCACCGGCAATGTCACGGTCGTGAATGACAGTTCCGGAGAGATCTACGGGCGCGACATTAACGGCTCCGTGGAGGTCGGTCAGGACAGTTCCGGCGATATCCGCTTCGAGCATGTCACGCAGGACTTCATGGTGGTGCGTGACTCATCGGGCGATATCCGGGCAAACCACATCGGCGGGGATTTTACCGTGCAAAACGATAGTAGCGGCGGCATTTCACACCGTGAGGTGCGCGGTCAGGTATCCATTCCCGGCGACTAGTCGCGTCCTGCCTGGCTCACGGCTGCGCCGCTGCGGTGGCGCAGCAGTTCCTGAATACACATCCAGGCCGGCGTGCCGGCCACGGATCCGCAAGGATAGGTCGAAGATCCGCACAGTGATACGCGTTCCATATCCCCGAAGCCGTAGAACCGTTGCTGCGGGTGCGAACAGTAGCCCCGCTCTGCGAACAGCTGGCCAGGCGCCAACTCCGTGTGTTCAAGGTTGCCGCCGGGAAAGCCGAAACGTTGTTGTAGATCGCGTGGTGTCAGCAAGCGTGACCAGGCCAGATCTTGCGGGTTTTCTATCAGTGGACGCAGCCGGCCGATCACATCCTGTTCGACGGCGGCGAGTTGTTCACCGCTCTGGCCCAGGGCAAGGTTTTTAAAGAACACCGCGAGCCGGTCGTAGTTTTCATGCAGGCCCTGTTGGCGCATGGCCGCCCCTTCGCAATAGACCTGATAATAGCCCGGCGCATAGTCGGTCTTGCCATCCAAAACAGCCAGCGTGGCCTGCTCAAAGGCATCCAGTGAATCGACGGCGAATAGAAACCGAAAGGCGGCGTCGGAGTCCGCTGCGGTGGAGCCGTGTTTCCAGCGCACCGGGCGCCGGAACAGAAGGTTCAGCTTGCCAGCGCTACCGAGTACGCGCTCTTTGGCCGTGCGCTGCGCGAGCGGTTCATTACCGGTCAGGCGGCTGGCGGTGACCGGATCCGTCGCCAGTACGAGTTCATCGAAGGGCAGGGTACCGGCGCTGCTGTGGACTGTGCCGGCGTCGACATCAATGCCATCAACGTGGCAGCCGGTATGGATTTGCACCCCCATTTCGCGATTCAAGTCCGCTAGCGTGCGCGTTACCTGCCAGATGCCGCCGCGGACAAAGCCGTAGTAGCTGCCGAATACGGAGCCGGAATCCATCATGGGGATGGTAAAGGCCGTGCCCGGCTCGCGTAAGGAGACCGGGCTGGATTCGGTCACGGTCATGGCCATATACAAACGGGTACGCTCAGCGGTCAGGTAGTGTGTGAGCAGCTGCTGCGCGCTGCCGCTAATCCACAGCGCAGTAAGTTCGGCCCCCAGTGCCGCCTCGGCGGCCTCCAGCGTGGGTGCATGGCCCGTGGCGTAGCCTTGCTGCAAGAAGCGTACCACCCGATCCTCATCGGCGCGGAATTTTGCCAGATCGCCCTTTTCACCGAAGCGCTGTCGGAATTCCTGGTCCAGGCGCTCCGGGTCGCGGTAAATCCACGCCGGTTCCTGTTCCTGGGGAAAATGCACCAGTTTCGGATGGGTAGGTGCCCAGGCCTGCAGGCGGTTGGCCAGGCCGGTTTGTTGCCAGACAAAATCCTGCATGAGGCCCAGCACGGAAGCACCCAGGGCATAGTCATGCTGTTGCCCTTCCAGCTCGGCGGTGGCTGCCACGCAGGCGCCACCCACTTCCCCATGCCGTTCCAGCAAGGTAACTTGCCAGCCCTTTTGCTGGGCCAGATTGGCAGCCACCAGACCGTTGATGCCGGCGCCAATGATGACCATGCGTCCTAGCTGCTGCATGTGGGTATCTTCGCGGTGAAACCATGACGGTAGCACAGGCGTGCTTTCGCGAGCTACGCGGATTTGGCACACTGATCAGAACCGACCGGGAGTGATCATTTGTCTAGCATTGACTTGGATGTGAACGCATCGCGCGTGACCCCTTCGCCGTTTGACCGCTGGCAGACCATAGCTTTCGGAATTGTGCTGACCCTAGTGGGCTACAGCGTGATGGTTGGTGTGCCTGTCTTAACGACCGCCTGGGTGGAGCAGTTGGGCTTTAGCGAGCCCCAGGCTGGTCGGGTAGCTGGGGCAGATCTCGGTGGTCTCGCCCTGGGTTCGGTAATGAGTTCCCTGGTAATGGCCCGCTGGAACCGGCGTTGGCTCGCAGTGCTGGGCATTGCTATCGCCATGCTGGCCAACGGCCTGTGCTTGGTGGTAACCGCCTATGAGCCAACCTTATGGTTGCGCGTGCTCGCCGGCGTTGGCAGCGGTATTCTCACGGCGGTCGGTGTAGCGACACTGGGAGGCTCAAGTCGGCCGGCCCGCGCTTTCAATTTCATGTTATTTGCCTTTGCTTTCTCCCAGGCGGCGGAGCTAAAGGTGCTGCCTATGTTATCTATGTGAGGAGTTTACATAGTTTTTCTAATGTGTTTTCTAATATGCCTGCCGCTGCTCTACTGGATTCCCACCGCACCGCTTCCCGGTGAGCGTCGCAGTGACGCGGCGGTGGCAGCGGCGCGGCGCTTGCCACGCTATCTGCCCTGGGTCTGTCTGGCTGCCATTTTCTTCACCTACGTCAATATTGGTACCTACTGGGTCTACATTGAACTGGCCTCGCTGGATGCGGGGATCGATGCTGACTGGATCGGTAATTTGCTGGTTTGGGTGTCCCTGGGCAGCCTGGTCGGCTGCCTGATCGCCACGGTGCTTAGCAACCGTTTTGGTCTTGCCCGGCCGTTGCTGGTTACGTTGCTGATCATGACCGCCATCGTCGGTATCCTGACACTGGAGATCAATCCGCTGCATCTGTTTATCAGCTTGGCAAGCTTCAACGTGCTGTGGATTTTCATCGATGTGTACCAGATGGGCACGGTAGCGGTAATCGATCGATCCGGCGCCTTCGCATCCCTGATGCCCGGCGCTCAGGGGCTGGGGCAGATTGTTGGCCCCTATCTGGCGGCCGGCATGCTGAGTGCCGGGCTCGGCTACAACGCGGTATTCGCCTTGTGCGCCATGGCTGCGTTTCTCGGTATGCTGGTCTACCTGGGCATGTACCTGGGAGTGAGGCGCGAAGTGCCGCAATTGGTCAAGGACTGCGACTCGGAATAGATGCTGAAACCAGCGAGAACCAATGGGCTGTGCACGTGATGCTTTGGCGTTTGACGGCAAGCCGGGGAGGACGCCATGAGCGCTCAACTGATTGACCTCAGTCAGTCACCATCACTGATCAATCCCATCGTGGCGGAATTGCGCGATGTGCATGTGCAGGGTGATCCCTTGCGCTTCCGTCGTAATATCGAGCGCCTCGGTATGCTCATGGGCTATGAGATTAGCCGGACACTGGCCTATGCGAAGCAGGCTGTGCCTACCCCTCTGGGCGAGGCCAGCGTGCCCATGCTCAGACAGCAACCGGTGCTGGCAACGGTTTTGCGGGCGGGCTTGCCGTTGCATGCAGGTCTGCTGGAGGTCTTTGATCGAGCGGATAACGCGTTTGTGTCCGCCTATCGCAAGCATGAGGATGGCAGCGATGCGTTCGAGATTGAAATTGAATATCTGGCCAGCCCCGATCTAAACGGCCGCACCTTGATTTTATGTGACCCCATGCTTGCCACTGGCAGCAGCATGGTCCTTGCCTGGGAAGCACTGCGGGCCCGCGGCAGTCCGTCGGAGCTGCATGTGGTTGCAGTCATTGCCAGCCGACAAGGGGTGGACACGCTGTGTGCCGCTTTACCCGCACACGCAACCTTGTGGGTGGCGGCGATTGACGACACGCTGAATGATCAGGCTTACATTGTTCCCGGCCTCGGTGATGCGGGTGATCTGGCCTTCGGGGAAAAGCTCTAGCGCGTCGAATTCAGAAAGCCAGGGTCTGCCACAGCAAGCGCAAGGCCAAGGCGATCAAAATCAGGCCGAACAGGCGCTCCAGCCAGACCGAGCGCGCCTGCAGCCAGGGCAGCCAGCGGGGGTTGGAAAAGCCCCAGGCAACGATCACATACCAGGCCCCGTCAATCACCATCGCGGTGCCAGCGTACAGGAGCT